>NZ_JBHTUV010000005.1:0-271151 GCF_042793475.1 Microbacterium sp. NPDC056569
CCGCCGCGGGGGCGGAACCCCACCCCGGTGATGGGGGTCATGTCGATGCGTCCGTGCGGTGTCGAGGCGTGGGGCTGCGGGGGGCGGGCCGCCGCCCGCGGGCGGGCGGCGGACCCGGTGGCCGTCACGGCCGGGGGGCGAGGCTGGCCTCGCGGAGGTAGGCGCGTTCACGTCGCGCGGTGGCCTCCTGATGCCGGTACGACTCGGCGTGCCGGCGGCGGTCGTCCGCGAGCCGCGGGGTGCGGGTGCTCCACAGCAGGAGCCGCAGACCCAGGTGGAGGGCGAGGCGGTCCAGGAGCGAGGTGCGGGTGTCGCGGCTCGGGAGCCGCAGCGTATCGGGAAGCCCCGAGGGGCGCTGCGGCGCAAGGAGAGTGTTCACGATTGCTCTTTCAGATGGGAGTGTTGCCTCGGGCGGACGCCGGAGGCGGGGATGCCGTGCCGCAGCACGACGGGACGGAGAGTGCAGGGGGTGCGCGCTCAGCACCGCGAAGCGGGTGCGGCGCAGTCGACGGTCCTCGCCCGGAAAAGGGCAGACTCGTCCCCTGCGGGGATCAGATGGCGGCGGGGAAGCGGCCGCTCAGCACAGCGCCGAAGGAGACGGTCCCCGACGCGACGGCACGAATCGCTCCGCCATCACGGGCGGCGATTCCGGTTGGAGTCATCAGCATCATCGGGGGACCTCCTTTCTCGACTTCAGACGCAGAGAGTGACGTTAGCGGGTCCGGGATACCCGCGTCAAGCTTTCTCGCAGATTCGGTGAACTCATGGCGTGTCGCGGCCTCCCGGCAGGCCTTCCGGGCGCCCGGGCCGGGCTCGGGTAGCGTAGGCGGGTAAACGACCGGGGTGGAAGGCGAATCATGCACCTCAAGAGCGTGACGCTCAAAGGGTTCAAGTCGTTCGCGCAGCCGACGACGTTCGCCCTCGAACCGGGCGTGACGTGCATCGTCGGCCCCAACGGCTCCGGCAAGTCCAACGTCGTCGATGCGCTCGCGTGGGTGATGGGGGAGCAGGGCGCCAAGACGCTCCGCGGCGGCAAGATGGAGGACGTCATCTTCGCCGGCACCGCGACGCGCGGGCCGCTCGGCCGCGCCGAGGTGCAGCTCACGATCGACAACAGCGACGGCGCCCTCCCGATCGAGTACTCCGAGGTGACGATCAGCCGGACGCTGTTCCGCAACGGCTCGAGCGAGTACGCGATCAACGGCGAGTCCTGCCGCCTGCTCGACGTGCAGGAGCTGCTGAGCGATTCCGGTCTCGGCCGCGAGATGCACGTCATCGTGGGGCAGGGGCGCCTCGACAGCGTGCTGCAGGCGACGCCCGAAGACCGCCGCGGATTCATCGAGGAGGCCGCCGGCATCCTCAAGCACCGTCGGCGCAAGGAGAAGACGCTCCGCAAGCTCGATGCGATGGAGGCGAACCTCACACGTCTCAGCGACCTGGCCGGCGAACTGCGCCGGCAGCTGAAACCCCTCGGCCGTCAGGCCGAGATCGCCCGTGAGGCGGCCACCATCGCCGCGGTGGTGCGCGACGCGAAGGCGCGGCTCTTCGCCGACGAGATCGTGGGCCTGCGCGCCGAGCTCGCGTCGCATGCGCAGAGCGAGCACGAGCGCCACGCCGAGCGCATCGTGCTGCAGGAGCGGCTCGACAACGCCCGCGTGCGCATCGAGCAGCTCGAGAGCGATCAGCGCTCCGAGAGCGTGGATGCCGCTCGCCGCGTCGCCTTCGGCCTCGAGCGGGTGCAGGAGCGCCTGCGCGGGCTCTACGCCCTGGCAGGACAACGGCTCGCGCTTCTCGGTGACGCCGAGGACGAGGATCGCATCGAGCTCACGACGGTGTCGCAGGCCATGATCGACGAGGCCCGGGCCGAGATCGACGACGTGTCCGACGGGCTGGGCGCCGCGCAGGATGCCGCCGCCGAGTCCGCGCGGGACGTCGTGCGCGCCCGCGCCGAGCTCGACGCACTGGACGTGGACATCGCCGCGCAGAGCGCGCTGGTCTCGGAGCACGACATGCGCATCACCGCGCTCCGCGGTACCGCCGAGGCTGCAGCATCCGCCCTCGCCGCGGTGCAGTCTGCGGTGGAGCGGCAGCAGAAGGCGCTCGATGCCGCTCTCGCCCGCCGCGCCGACGCCGAGGAGATCCTTGCCGGTGTCGATCCCGACGTCGTGCCCGAGGAATCGTCGGCCGACCACGCCACGGCGTACGAACGGGCGCAGCGGGATGCGACCGACGCCGAGGCGTCCGTCGCGTCGCTGCGTGAACGGCTGCACGCCGCGGAGCGCGAACGCGAAGCGCTGACGGCGCAGACGGCCGCACTGAGCCGAGCGCTCGATGTGAAGAACGGCGCCTCGTCGCTGATCGCGGAGGGCCGAGATGGCGTGCGGGGCCTCGTCGGCGACGCCGTCCAGGTCAAGCCGGGGTTCGAAGCAGCGATCGCCGCGGTGCTGGGACCCGTCGCCGAGGGTGTGCTCGTCGAAGACCGCGACAGCGCGTTCGCCGTGGCCGACGCCGCGCGCGACGCCGATGCGGGTGTCGTCGACATCGTGATCGCCTCGGCGGGCATCATGCGCCCGCTCTTCCCCGGGTTGCCCGGGGTGCTTCCGGCGCGCGAGGTCGTGACGGCCCCCGATGGCGTGCTCGGACTGCTGTCCTACGTCGTGGTCGCCGACGACCTCGACACCGCCCGCGAGGCCGGACCCGCGCTGGCGGACGCCGAACCCGGCGGGCCGATCACGATCGTCACCCGTCGCGGCGAGGTGTACACCGAGCACTCCCTCCGCGCGGGTGCGGGAGCCTCCCGATCGCGTCTGGAGCTCGCGGCGGAACGGGATGCCGCGGCAGACCGCCGCGACGAGATCGCCGTGGTTGCGGACTCACTGCGCGAAGCGCTGAACGACGCGACGCGCGAGCTCGAGTCCGCGCGCCTGCGCACGAAGACCGCGCTCGCGACCCTTCGCGAGCACGACGCGGCCCTCGCCGCCCACGCCGAGCAGGTCAACCGGGCGACGGTGCGCCACGAGGCCGCGGTCGCCGAGTGCGACCGCCTCGCCGCGGGGCTGGCGCAGGCGGCTGCGGCGGTGGAGGAGGCGGAGGCGTCGGCGCGGTCCGCCGAGGACCAGCTCACCGCGGCCCTCGAAGCGCCCCGCCCGATCCTCGATGCCTCCGCGAGGGAGGGCATGCTCGCGACGCTGGAGGAGGCCCGGGACGGCGAGATGCGATCGCGGCTGGACGTCGAGACGTTGCGCGAGCGCATCCGTGCAGGCGAAGCCCGTGTCGCCGGGCTCGAACGTCAGCGCGAACGCGAGCGTGAGGCGGCGGCGGAGGCCGCGCGTCGCGCCGTGGTCCGCCGCGCGCAGCGTGAGATCGCCGCCGGCGTCGCCGGTCAGCTGCCGGCCGTGATCGACTCGGTCGACCGCTCGCTCGCGCAGGCCCGTGCCGAGCTCGCCGCCGCGGAGCACGAGCGCACGGCCGTCACCGCCGAGCTCGCAGAGCTCCGCGGGCAGGAGAACGCGGCACGCGAGCGCCTCACCCGCCTCACCGAGAGCGTCCACAGCCTCGAGCTGCAGATCCATGAGAAGCGTCTGCACGTGACCGGGCTGCTTGAGCGCGTGCAGTCCGAACTGGCACTCGACGAGAATATTCTTGTTTCGGAATATGGTCCCGATCAGCCTGTTCCATTGGATCCGACGGCTGATCCGCCGGAGCAGGGCGACGAACCCGGGGGCGTGGCATCCGTTGCCTTTGATCGCCCGCAGCAGCGGCGACGCCTTCAGGATGCCGAACGCAAGCTCGCCCAGCTCGGCCGGGTGAACCCACTCGCGCTCGAGGAGTTCGAGGCGCTCGAGCAGCGCCACAAGTTCATGACGGAACAGCTCGCGGATCTCACGCAGACGCGGAAGGACCTGTTGACGATCATCGAGGAGCTCGATGAGCGGATGCAGACGATCTTCCTGGCGGCGTTCGAAGACACGAAGGTCGCGTTCGGGGAGGTGTTCCCCATCCTGTTCCCCGGAGGAACGGGATCGATCGCACTCACGGATCCGGACTCGCCGCTCACCACCGGTATCGAGGTGGCGGTCCGTCCGGTGGGAAAGAAGATCGAGCGGCTCTCGCTGCTCTCGGGCGGAGAGCGATCGCTCGCGGCGGTCGCGCTGCTGACCGCGATCTTCAAGGCGCGCCCCAGCCCCTTCTACATCCTGGACGAGGTCGAGGCCGCCCTCGACGACGCCAACCTGGGGCGCCTGCTCGGCGTCTTCGAGCAGCTGCGCGCGTCGAGCCAGCTCATCGTCATCACCCATCAGAAGCGCACCATGGAGATCGCCGACGCCCTGTACGGCGTGTCGATGCGCCAGGACGGCGTGTCCGCCGTGGTCGGCCAGCGGATCGCCGAGCGCGTCGCGAGCTGACGCGGCAGGTCAGCGCTCGACGATGTGGCTCCGCATGAACGCGAGCGCGTCGCGCGGGAGGAGTGACGCCCCTGCGGCGAAGGCGGCAGCGAGCTGGTCGCGGTCGAGCACGGCAGCCACACGGGCACGCAGTTCGGCCTCGATCGGTCGCGATGTGGGCCAGGCCAGCACACCAGCACGATCGCGCAGGGCATCGACGGCGCCCAGAGCGGCGGCGGCGAGCTCGGGCCGGGAGTCCGCGACGGAGAGCTGTGCGAACGCCCCGAGCGCGAAGCACAGGGTGGGTGTGACGGCCCGGGCAGCGTCGATGTCGTCCAGCGCCCGCGCGATCAGCTGACGCGCCGCCCCGGGACGACCGGCGCGCACCTCGATGATCGCGAGATGGGTCCGGGCGGTCAGGCTGAACCATTCGCTGCCGATGCGCGTCCCGATCCGCTCCGCCTCCGCCAGGTGCGGACGCGCGGCATCGTCGTCGCCGAGGGCGAGCTGCAGCGTGCCCATCGTGATCGGGCAGAACGCGGCGGCCGGGTCGCTGCGCTCCGCGAAACCTGTTGCCGCAAGAGTCGCCGCCTCGAGCGCACCCGCGAAGTCGTCGCGGATCGGGAGGGCCCACGCGATCGCGAGGTACAGCAGGTCGCGGAGCGCGGCGTCACCCACGACCTCGACGATCTGCAGGAGTCCGTCGAGCGCCGTGAGCCCACCGGCGTCGTCGCCCGTCTCGGTGGCGGTGAGCGCTGCGACGAACAGGACCTCGGCGCGGCTGTCCACGTCGAGGTCCTGCGAGTCGATGCGACCCTGCAACTCTGTGATCCACGCCCGTCCTTCCGGCATGCGGTCCTGGAACTCCCAGAACAGCGACAGCGTGCGGAACAGATGAGGCAGCCGCGCCGGGGCATGCTCGAAGAACCACCGGACGGCGGCGCGGAGGTTCTCCTCGTCGCGCCGCATCGCGTCACTCCAGCCCTGGATGCGCTCGGCGACGACGGGCGTCTGCGCGGCCGCGGCGAAGAACTCGGCGTGCCGGCGTTCCGCCACGGCGCGCTCGTCGTCCGTCAGCAGCTCGCCGGCGAATTCCCGGATGGTCATCAGCATGCGGAATCGGGGTTCGTCGCCGCTCGCGTCCACGCCCACCAGACTGTGCCCGGTCAGCGTGTCGAGCCGGTCGAGTGCTGCGGCCTCGTCGATGTCACCGACCGCGGCCGCAGCCGAGAACGTCCAGCCGTCCACGAAGACCGACAGTTCTGCCAGCAGTCGTCGTTCCGCCTCGTTCAGCAGACCGACGCTCCACTCCACGGTCGCGCGCAGTCCGCGCTGACGCTCGGGCAGGTCAACCGGGCCGGAGCCGAGAGCATCCAGGGCGTTCTCGAGCCGAGCGAGGACGGCCACCGGATCGAGCAGGCGAGTACGGGCCGCTGCCAGCTCGATCGCCAGCGGCAGCCCGTCCAGTCGACGGCAGATCTGGAGCACGGCGGCGACATTGCGCTCGGTGGTGGGGATGGGGCGTCCGAGGGCTTCGGCGCGATCGAGGAACAGCTGCACGGCGGGCAGCTCCATCGCCTCGTCGAGGGAGAGGCCGTCCGTGCCACTGCGCAGCGGCTGGAGGATGTACTCCCGCTCCGCGCGCAGCCGCAGAGCGACGCGGCTGGTCGCGAGGATCTTGAGCCTCGGACAGTGGGAGAGCAGCCTGTCGAGTTGTGGTGCCGCGTCTGCGACCTGTTCGAGGTTGTCGAGAATCAGCACGATCGGCTCGTCGGCGAAATGCTCGATCAGGATGTCCTGCATCGAGCGTGTCCCCTCGACGACGGCACGTGCGGCCTCGGCGATCCGCGGGAGCACGTGCGCGGGATCGGTGACGCTCGCGAGGGGCACGAAGACCGTCGACGAGGCGTCGACCGCGAGCACCTGGCCGGCCGCGACCGCCGTGCGCGTCTTGCCCACTCCGCCGGGCCCGGTGACGGTGACGAGGCGGACGCCCGGTCGGGACAGGAGTGAGGTGATGGCCTCCACGTCGGTGTCGCGGCCGACGAACGACGTCGGCGTGACCGGCAGCGTGCTCCGCGGCGGCTCGCGGCTCGGCGGCGTCTCGTCGGCGGCGCGTGATGCCATGCCGATGAAGCGCTCGCTGAGCAGCAGGGCGAGGTCGTCGCGCACGAGCCGCCCGAGCTCGCGCGGCGTCGCGAAGGTCCGGTAGGCGTCCGTGCCCGCGGCCCGGATCTCGTCGATGAGCGCGCTCAGGCCGGCTTGACGCGCGGGAGCCGGCGCCTTGAGGTAGAGGAGGCGGGGCTTGTCGCCCGACCGGCGGAACTCGTCCTCGAGCCCGGAGATCTCCATTCCCGGGCCGACCCAGCCGTAGCTCTCCCAGTAGAGGCCGATGAACACGTCGGATTGCGCGAGGTACGCGCGATAGAGCTCCTGGGGAGGATGGGGGCGAGCCCCGAGCTCGAACATCACCGGCGCCAGGCCCAATGTCGTGATGGCGCGGCGCACCGCCACGCGCTCGTCGGCGAGCTCGGCCAGCGTGGAGCTGACGAAGACGCGCAGCTTCTGATCCGGCGTCCGGATGACGTCGGTCCGGTCCGATGCCATGGCGCCTATCATGCCGTGCCGCACCCGCGTCGGCACCTAGGCTGGGGGAATGGCAGAGAGCTCCTGGTCGCTCGGTCGCGCGCTGCGCGGCATGTTCGTCAAGCCCACGATCGACGAGACGACGTGGGACGACCTCGAGACGGCGCTGCTCACCGCGGACTTCGGGCCCGACATCACCGAGCGCATCGTCGACGAGCTGCGCGAGAAGGTGGAGCGCTTCCGCACCACTGACCCGAAGGACCTCCAGCGGATGCTGAAGGAGACGCTCGAGGAGCATTTCGCGAAGTTCGACACCACCCTCCGTCTCACCGAGCGACCGGCGGTCGTGCTGGTCGTCGGCGTCAACGGCGTCGGCAAGACCACGACGATCGGCAAGTTCGCGAAGTTCCTGCAGCGCTACGGACGCTCGGTCGTCGTCGGGGCGGCCGACACGTTCCGCGCCGCGGCTGTGGACCAGCTCGCCACCTGGGCCGAGCGCGGCGGCGCGACGATCGTCCGGCCGCAGCAGGAAGGCCAGGATCCGGCATCCGTCGCCTTCCAGACCATCGAGTACGCGAAGAGCACCGGCACCGAGATCGTGCTCGTGGACACGGCGGGGCGCCTGCACACGAAGGGCGGGCTGATGGACGAGCTCAGCAAGATCCGTCGTGTCGTCGAGAAGCAGGCGCCCATCAGCGAGGTGCTGCTGGTCCTCGACGCGACCACCGGTCAGAACGGCGTCCTGCAGGCCCAGGCCTTCCTGGAGCACGCCGGAGTCACCGGTCTCGTGATCACCAAGCTCGACGGTTCCGCCAAGGGCGGCTTCGTGCTCGCGGTGCAGGAGCGCACCGGGATCCCGGTCAAGCTGCTCGGCCAGGGCGAGGGCATCGGCGACCTCACCGGCTTCACTCCGCACGTGTTCGCGGCATCGCTGGTCGACTGATCCGGGTGTCGGATCCGGCCGAATCCGCGCCATGCCGGGTTCGGGCTATCGCCGACGCGCCGGTTGCGGTTTCATGGGGTCATGGCGATCGAGCACGACTACTTCGGACTCCTCGAATCGGGGCCTGACGGATCGATCTTCTGGTCGGAGAACGTCGAATTGGGCGACCAGTCCGTCACAGTGGATCTCACGGCCCCCGACCAGGACGACGTCTCGGAGGCGGCCCTCGACGTGGCCGCCGCGCTCATCTCGTCGATCGAAGACATCGACCGCAGCGCCCGCAACGCGATGGTCAACGAGCTGAGCGATCGCACCAGCGAGGTGACCGAGTACATCCTGCAGCAGCAGGAGGCGCTCGGCGAAGCCCTGGAGGACGCGCTCGTCGACATCTCGGGCGACGTGCACATCGACGTGATCCGCTCGCTGCAGCTCATGAGCATGACGATCCTCGCCGACGAGCACGGCGGCGCCGACCCCTTCGCCGTGCTCGAGTACGCGCTCGACCCGGATGCCACCGACGACGTGCTGCTCGTGAACCTCGACTCCGACGGCGGGGTGCTGTCGGTGACGAGCGCCGACTAGCGCCCCGAGGGCTCAGACCGCCTGGGCGAACCCTCGCTCGACGTGCACGTCTTCCGCGATGTGCGCCAGGTGCGACGGGATCTCCCGGCCCTTGGAGATCATCGACTGCGCCCACAGGCGCCCGGCGCGGTACGACGAGCGCACGAGCGGGCCGGCGAGCACGCCGAGGAATCCGATGCGCTCGGCCTCCTCCTTGAACTCGACGAACTCCTGGGGCTTCACCCAGCGCGCGACCGGGAGGTGGCGCGGCGACGGGCGCAGGTACTGGGTGATCGTGATGATGTCGGTCCCGGCCGCGTGCAGGTGCTCGAGCGCCTGCACGACCTCTTCGGGCTCCTCGCCCATGCCGAGGATGAGGTTCGACTTGGTGATGAGGCCGGCCTCGCGGGCCTGCGTGAGCACGTCGAGCGAGCGTTCGTACCGGAAGGCGGGACGGATGCGCTTGAAGATGCGCGGCACCGTCTCGACGTTGTGCGCGAAGACCTCGGGGCGGCTCTCGAAGACCTCGCCGAGCAGCGCCGGGTCGCCGTTGAAGTCCGTCGCGAGGATCTCGACCCCGGTGTTCGGGTTCATCGCGTGGATCTGTCGCACGGTCTCGGCATGCAGCCACGCTCCGCCGTCCGCGAGGTCGTCACGCGCGACGCCGGTGACCGTGGCGTAGCGGAGGTTCATGCGCACGACGCTCTCGGCGACGCGGCGGGGCTCGTCGGTGTCGTAGTCCGCCGGCTTGCCGGTGTCGATCTGGCAGAAGTCGCACCGGCGCGTGCACTGGGAGCCGCCGATGAGGAACGTCGCCTCGCGGTCCTCCCAGCACTCGTAGATGTTGGGGCAGCCGGCCTCCTGGCAGACCGTGTGCAGCTCTTCGGTCTTCACGAGCGAGTGCAGCGCCTGGTACTCGGGTCCCATCTTCGCCCGGGTCTTGATCCACTCGGGCTTGCGCTCGATCGGGGTCTGCGCGTTGCGGACCTCGAGCCGCAGCAGCTTGCGACCGTCGGGACCGGCGGAGGAGGGGGCGGATGCTGCACCCGCCGCGCCTGCGGATGCTCCGGGCGCCGTGCCGCAGGCGGTCATGCCGCCACCCCCGCGAAGTCGGCCTCGAACACCCGCGAGACGGTGTCGATCACGTCGGCGGGGGAGATGTCGGCGCCGGCGATCTCGCTGATCGTCGTGACCCCGGCATCCGTGATCCCGCACGGGATGATGCCGCGGAATCCGGCGAGCGTGTTGTCGCAATTGAGTGCGAAGCCGTGCATCGTGACGCCGCGCTGCACGCGAACGCCGATGGCGGCGACCTTGTCCTCTCCGAGGGGGCGGCGCACCCATACGCCGCTGCGCCCGTCGACGCGATAGCCGTCGATGCCGAACTCGCCGAGCACGTCGATCAGCAGCTGCTCGAGGCGGCGGACGTGCGCCACGACGTCGACGGGTTCGGCCAGTCGCACGATCGGATAGCCGACGAGCTGGCCAGGGCCGTGCCACGTGATCTTGCCGCCGCGGTCGACGTCGACCACGGGCGTGCCGTCGGTGGGTCGCTCGTGCCGCGCCGTGCGTGCCCCGGCCGTGTACACGGCCTCGTGCTCGAGCAGCAGAAGCGTGTCGGGGCGGGTCCCTGTGACGACGTCGGCGTGGACGCTGCGCTGCAGCGCCCATCCGTCGAGGTATGACACGTAGTCGGGGGAGAGGCCGACGGTCTGGATGTCGAGCATCGTGCTCCTTCGCTCGTTCGCTTGTGGCGATTGCTGGATCGCGTCCAACAATACATCCGCCGCACGCGAAGGATCCGCAGCGCAGACGGCCGGACCGCGTGCGCGGTACGGCCAATAGGGTGGGGGTCATGTCCACGGAGCAGCGCGCGGGGCGTCCGAGGGCGTCGTCCCGCGAGACCATCGCCGAGGCCGCGTGCGAGCTGTTCCTCGAGCAGGGCTACGAGCAGACGTCGATCGTCGACATCGCCAGCCGCGCCGGGGTCAGTCGATCGAGCTTCTTCAACTACTTCTCATCCAAGTCCGACGTGCTGTGGGCAGGGCTCGATGAGCGCGTCACCGCGTTCGAGCACCGTCTCGCCGAGTCGGCGGGCACGGATGCTGCGGACCAGGTGCGTGCCGCGACCCTCGCGGTCGCGGAATCCTTCGCCCCCGACAGTCTCGCCCTCGCCATCGTCAATGCGACGGCCATGGGCCTGGAGGCCGAGTACGAGCGCGACGCGGCCCTGCGGCGCGCGCGTGTGGCCCGTGCGGTGTCGGCGCGCTTGATGCGCGGCGGCGCGGACCGTGTGCGTGCGGAGGTCGCGGGCGCCGCATGGGGTGGTGCGGTGCTGGCCGCCATCGAGGCGTGGGCTCACGACGGCGCCGGGCGCACCTCCCTCGAGCGCTTCCTGTCGATCGCCGCGCACGCTGCGGCCCCGGTCTCGTCGACGGTCCCTGCGGGAGAGGTCGCCCAGCTTCGGGTGGTGGTGCAGGCCGCCGCCTTCGATCAGACCCTCGCCTTCTACCGAGACGTCGTCGGGATGCCGCAGGCCGAGGCCTACGAGGCGGACGGCGGCGCGCGCGTCGCGATCCTCGCCGCGGGTCGGGCGACGCTCGAGATCGCGAATCCCGCGCAGGTCGAGTTCATCGACAGCGTCGAAACCGACGGCGACGCGCCGAGTGACCGGATCCGTCTTGCTCTCGAGGTGGCAGACACGGCGACCGCGGCAGCTCGACTGGCCGACGCGGGAGCCGACGTCGAGGCATCCGCCCGAGAGACTCCCTGGCGCTCGCTCAACGCCCGCCTGCGCGGCCCCGCCGGGCTGCAGCTGACCCTCTTCCAGGAGCTCGGCCCCGAACCCTGACCGCTCATCCTGTAAGCGGGTGGGGGCTGCGCGGACGTTTCGCGCGGTGCCGGACAGGTACGAGGTGAAGACACCCTCGACACTGGAGGCACCATGACCCCCGACCTGCTCGACGATCTCCTCGACCGGTCCGCACCGGTCACGCGTGCCGCCGACCCCGCGGGCCTGCGCGCGATGATCGGCGCGGCGTCGCGCGAGGAGCGCCGCCCTCGCCGGCGGCGGATCGGCTTCGCCGCAGGGGCGCTTGCCGTGCTGCTCGCCGGCGGTGCGGGCGTCGCCACTGCGACCGACGGGTTCGGCGCCTGGAGCATCCAGGAACCCGTCGGTGCCGTGTCGTTCACGATGTCGAACGGGTTCGACTGCGAGCTGCGCTTCTCCGACTACAGCAACGGCCCCGACCCCGTGTTCCTCTCGGCAGTCAACCGCACGCTCGAAGACTGGTACCGCACGACCGATGTCGTCGGTGAGGCGCAGTCCCTCGTGCCGCAGAAGCAGAAGGAGTACGTCGCACTGAGGTCGCCCGACGACCAGTCCGAACGGGAGCGGCAACTGGCCGAGCTGTCGCCGGAAGAACGCGCGGAGGCGATTGCTCACAATGAGTTCGGCGACGAATGGATCGCGTGGACGCTCGTCGTTGCGGATCTCGAGACCCAGGCTCTGAGGGATGCCGGGTTCGCCGTGCCGGATCCCCGATTCGTCGGCAGCGAGGCGAGCTCGCAGATCCAGTGCTTCGACGAAGACGGAGAGCTGTACGGCTTCGGAGCCGGCTCGTGAGGCGCGACGGCGATCGCCTCACCGATGCCCTGGAGGAGGCGTCCCCTGATCTCCTCGCATATCTGCAGCGACGCGCCGGGCTCGACGACGCGCCCGACCTCCTCGGCGAGACGATGGTCGTCGCGTGGCGGCGGGTGCGCGACCTGCCCGGCGATCCCGAGCGGGCGCGCATGTGGCTCTTCGGCATCGCCCGTACGACCGTGCTCAACCACGTGCGGGGCCAGCGCCGCCGATGGGCCCTCGCCGACCGCATCCGTTCGGAGCGGACGACGGATGCGGCGTCCGCGGCCGCCGACGAGGGTGCCGAGGTCCGCGATGCCATCGCCCGCCTCGATCCCGATCTCGCCGAGCTGGTGCGGCTCGTGCACTGGGAGCGGTTCTCGATCGCCGAGGCGGCCGAGATCGCCGGGATTCCCGCCTCGACCGCTCGCGGCCGGTATGCGAAGGCGAAGGCGGAGCTGCGCGTCGCGCTGGGCGCCTCGGTCGCCTGACCCGAAGGCGCCGGGGTGCGGCATCCGCTCGCGTAGAATCGGGGGATCATGGCGACTTTCGGCACCCTCTCCGACCGGCTCACCGAGACCTTCCGCAACCTCCGCACCAAGGGCAAGCTCACGCCCGCGGACGTCGACGGCACGGTCCGCGAGATCCGGCGCGCCCTGCTCGACGCCGACGTGGCGCTGCCCGTCGTCAAGGAGTTCACCGCCAAGGTGCGCGAGCGCGCCCTCGGCGACGAGGTCAACCGGGCCCTGAACCCGGCCCAGCAGGTCGTGCAGATCGTCAACGAGGAGCTCGTCGCGATCCTCGGCGGCGAGCAGCGCCGCCTGCAGTTCGCGAAGAACCCGCCGACCGTCATCATGCTCGCGGGCCTGCAGGGCTCGGGAAAGACGACGTTCGCTGGCAAGCTCGCGAAGATGCTCGAGAAGGACGGCCACACGCCGCTCCTCATCGCCGCCGACCTCCAGCGCCCGAACGCCGTCAACCAGCTGCAGGTCGTCGCCCAGCGCGCCGGTGCCGCGATCTACGCGCCCGAGCCGGGCAACGGCGTGGGCGACCCTGTCAAGGTCGCGCGCGACGGCGTCGAGGTCGCACGCCGCCAGCAGCACGACGTGGTCATCATCGACACCGCCGGCCGTCTCGGCGTCGACGCCGAGCTGATGAAGCAGGCCGCCGACATCCGCAAGGCGACCGACCCCGACGAGGTCCTGTTCGTCATCGACGCGATGATCGGCCAGGACGCCGTGAACACGGCGAAGGCGTTCCAGGACGGCGTCGACTTCACCGGCGTCGTGCTGTCGAAGCTCGACGGCGACGCGCGCGGTGGCGCCGCGCTCTCGGTCGCATCGGTCACCGGACGCCCCATCATCTTCGCGTCGACGGGCGAGGGCCTCGACGACCTCGAGGCGTTCCACCCCGACCGCATGGCGTCGCGCATCCTCGACCTCGGCGACATCCTCACCCTCATCGAGCAGGCGCAGCAGGCGTTCGATGAAGAAGAGGCGCTCAAGGTCGCCGAGAAGCTCGCGACCGAGCAGTTCACGCTCGAGGACTTCCTCGAGCAGATGCAGCAGATGCGCAAGATGGGCTCGATGAAGAAGATGCTGGGGATGCTCCCCGGCATGGGCTCGATGAAGCAGCAGCTCGAGGACTTCGACGAGCGCGAGATCGACCGCACCGAGGCGATCATCCGCTCGATGACCCCTGCCGAGCGGCGCAACACCAAGCTCCTCAACGGCTCGCGGCGCCTGCGCATCGCGCGCGGTTCGGGCATGACGGTGACCGACGTCAACCAGCTCGTGCAGCGCTTCGACCAGGCGGCGAAGATGATGAAGACGGTCGCCCGTGGCGGTGTGCCCAACATCCCCGGAATGGGTCCCGTCCCCGGCGCCGGGCGCCCGGGTGCGTCGTCCAAGCGCGGCAAGCAGCAGAAGGCGAAGGGCTCGCGGTCGGGCAACCCGGCCAAGCGCGCCGCAGAGAACGCCGGCATCGCCGCCCAGGCGTCGGAGGCGCCGACCGGATCCGGCTTCGGGCTCGGCGGCGGGGCGAAGGGCGCGCCGACCGAGGCCGACCTCGCCGAGCTGCAGAAGATGCTCGGCCGCGGCTGACGTGGAATGAACCGGATGCTGCGGGTTGCAGCATCCGTTCCGGTACGAAGTCCGGCCGGTCAGCGTCCGAACGTGGCCAGATGCTCGCGCAGCGTGGGCCCCGAGCGGAACTCGCCGACCAGGTGACGCACGACCTCGCGGAGGTCGCCGTCGGATGCGTCGGCGACGGCGAGCTGGCGGGAGTAGCTGGCGCCGTCGGTGAGGATCGTCTGGATGCCCGCGAGCTCGCGGGCGCATTTGAGCTCGGCCGCGATGTCGCCGAGCTCGTCCAGGGTCTCGCGCAGATGCTCGACGACCGGGCGCTGAGTGCCGTGATGGTCGACGATCACACGCGCGTCGAGTCCGTACCGGGCTGCCCGCCACTTGTTCTCGCGGAGGAACCACGGCTGGATCGTCTCGAGCGGCAGCCCTTCGTCGAGGCGCCGGGAGAAGTGCTCGACGAGCACCTGCACGAGCGCCGCGATCGCCGCGAGTTCGGGCAGCGTCGACATGCCGTCGCACGCACGCACCTCGATGGTGCCCCAGCGGGGCGCCGGCCGGATGTCCCACCGCACCTCGGTGGCGTCCTCCATGACCCCCGTCTTCACCATGTCGTGGAGGTAGCCCTCGAACTCGCGCCAGTCGTGCAGGGGCCAGGGGAGGCCCGCGGTGGGCAGCTGCTGGAAGACGAGGGCGCGGTTGGACGCGTAGCCCGTGCGCTCGCCGGCCCAGAACGGACTGGACGCCGACAGTGCCTGCAGGTGCGGCAGGTAGACGGCGAGGGCGTTGATGATCGGGAAGACCTTGTCGACGTCGTCGACGCCCACGTGCACGTGGATGCCCCAGATCATCATGTTGCGACCCCACCACTGGGTGCGCTCGATGAGCTTGTGGTAGCGGGTCTTGTCGGTGACGCTCTGGTCGTACCACTGCGCGAAAGGGTGGCTGCCGGCGCACAGGAGGTCGATGCCGTGCGGATCGGTGAAGGTGCGCACCTGGGCGATCGCGTCGGCGATGTCGTCGACGGCCGACGCGACGGTGTCGCCGATGCCGCTGGTCACCTCGACGGTGTTCGTCAGCAGCTCCCCGGTGACGGTGTAGCGCTCGAGCGACGAGTGCTCCTCCAGCGCGGCGAGCAGCTCGGGACCGCGCGGGATCAGGTCGCCGGTGACCGAGTCGGCGAGCATGAGCTCCCACTCGAGCCCCACGGAAGATCGGGCGGATGTCGCGAAGGGCACCGTCATGGGCACAGTCTCGCACGGGGACTCGCCGCACCCGCTTGGTTCACGGCACCGTTCGTCATCTGGCAGAATAGAGGGCTGGATCACCCGCTCGACCCTCTATCCAGCGCGGAGATCCTCCTTCAGAGCTTCCGCCGGGTGTGCACCCCACGCTCCAGGCGACCGGTTCAATCACTTTCCACACATTCAGGAGAATCGTGGCTGTCAAGATTCGTCTCAAGCGCCTCGGCAAGATCCGTGCGCCCTACTACCGCATCGTCGTGGCCGACTCGCGCACCAAGCGCGACGGTCGTGTCATCGAGGAGATCGGCAAGTACCACCCCACCGAGCAGCCCTCGTTCATCGAGGTCGACTCGGAGCGTGCGCAGTACTGGCTGTCGGTCGGCGCCCAGCCGACCGAGCAGGTGCTCGCCATCCTCAAGCTGACCGGCGACTGGGGTCAGTTCAAGGGCGACAAGAACGCGGTCTCGACCGTGAAGACCCGCGAGGACAAGACCGCGTACGAGGCCGACGCCTCGAAGAAGTCGGTCATCAAGCCGAAGGCTGAGAAGAAGGCTGAGGAGCCCGCCGAGGCCCCCGCCGACGAGGCGACCGACGCGGCCGACGAGGCCGCCGAGTCCGCCGAGTAATCCGTTGCTCGCCGCCGCGCTCGAACACGTCGTCAAGGGGATCGTCGATCACCCGGACGACGTCCGCATCGACTCGTCCACGTCGCCGCGAGGCGACGTGCTCGAGGTGCACGTCCACCCCGACGACCGGGGTCGCGTGATCGGGCGCGGCGGCCGCACGGCCAAAGCCCTGCGCACCCTCATCTCTGCTCTCGCCGACGGTCGCCGCGTGCGCGTCGACGTCGCGGACGACTGAGGTGTCAGGCGAAGACACCACGGGATCGGGCGCGGACGCCCGCAAGCCCGTGAACGCGGTTCCCCCCATGGGCAAGACGCAGCTCCGGGTCGGCCGCCTCGTGAAGGCGCACGGCCTGAAGGGCGCGATCAAGCTCGAGCTGTACACCGACGACCCCGAGGGGCGCTTCGTCCCCGGCGCGACGTTCACCCTTCAGGTGCCCGAGTCGTCCCCGTGGCACGGCAAGCCGCTCACCGTGCGCGAGTTCAAGTGGATGAACAGCCACCCCGTCGCCTTCTTCGAGGGCGTCGAGGACCGTGATGCGGCGGAGGAGCTCATCCGCGCGATCCTCTGGGTCGATGAGGACATGCAGGCCTCGCCGGCCGAGGAGGACGCCTGGTTCGACCACCAGCTCGTCGGTCTCGACGTCGTGCGCGACGGCGAGACGGTCGGTAAGGTCGCGCGGGTCGACCACCTCCCCGCCCAGGATCTGCTGATCGTGAAGATCCGCGACGAAGAGGTGCTCGTGCCGTTCGTCAAGGCGATCGTTCCCGAGGTCGACATCGCGGGCGGACGTGTCATCGTGACGCCTCCCGCGGGACTCTTCGAAGACGTTCCCGACGACGCCGACGAGCCTTCCTCCGACTCCGACCCGGGCGACGTCGACTCCACGGACTGACGCCTCTTCACGCGGTCCCGCCGCCGGGCGTGCAGCAGATGTGATCTGCGGGAAACACGGCGGGAAAGGCCCCGGAATCTCCATCCGGGACCATCGAAGGCATGGGCGAAGTGCGCACCGTGTGCTCCTACTGCGGCGTCGGCTGCGGTATCTCGGTGACGACCTCGCAGGCCGGGGCGGGGCATCCGCTCGCCATCGCGAAGGTCGCGGGCGACCGGGCGCACCCGACGAACGCCGGCCGTCTGTGCACCAAGGGGGCGACCCACGCGGAGCTCATGCAGGCTCCCGGCCGTATGACCTCGGCGCACGTGCGCCCGTCGCGCGGTGAGCCTGCGGCGCCCGTTCCCGTCGCCGACGCGGTGACGGATGCTGCAGCCCGCCTCCGCGCGATCCTCGACGAGCACGGCCCCGATGCGATCGCGCTCTACGTGTCGGGGCAGATGAGCATGGAGGCGCAGTACCTCTCCAACAAGCTCGTCAAGGGGTACCTGCGCGGCATCCACATCGAGTCGAACTCGCGCCTGTGCATGGCCTCCGCCGGCACCGGCTACAAGCAGTCCCTCGGCGCCGACGGCCCGCCCGGATCTTACGAGGACTTCGACCGCGCCGATCTCTTCTTCGTCATCGGCTCGAACACGGCCGACTGCCATCCCATCCTGTTCCTGCGCATGGCCGATCGGCTGAAGCAGGGCGCGAAGCTCATCGTCGTCGACCCCCGTCGCACGACGACGGCCGACCGCGCCGATCTGTTCCTGCAGATCGCACCCGGCACCGACCTCGCCCTCCTGAACGGCCTCCTCCATCTGCTCGTCGAGGCCGGCGACATCGACGAGGCGTTCATCGCCGCCCACACCGAGGGCTGGGAGCACATGGCCGAGCTCCTCGCCGAGTACCCGCCGGCGCGCGTCGCCGAGCTGACCGGACTCGCCGAAGACGACATCCGCACGGCCGCCCGCTGGATCGGCGAGGCCGGCGAGTGGATGACGCTGTGGACGATGGGCCTCAACCAGTCCACGCACGGCACGTGGTCGACGAACGCGATCTGCAACCTCCACCTCGCCACCGGAGCGATCTGCCGGCCTGGCAGCGGTCCGTTCTCCCTCACCGGCCAGCCGAACGCGATGGGCGGGCGCGAGATGGGATACATGGGCCCGGGCCTTCCGGGTCAGCGAGCCGTGTTCAGCGCACCCGACCGCGCGTTCGTCGAGGACGTCTGGGGACTCGAGTCCGGCGCCATCCGCGCGGAGTCGGGCTCGGGCACGATCGACATGTTCCGGCGCGCGGCCGACGGCGAGATCAAGGCCGTCTGGATCATCTGCAGCAACCCGGTCGCCTCCGTTGCGAACCGCAAGACGGTGATCGAGGCGCTGGAGACTGCCGAGCTCGTCATCGCGCAAGACGTCTACACCGAGACCGCCACCACCGCGTACGCCGACATCCTGCTGCCGGCGACGCTGTGGGTGGAGGCCGACGGCGTCACGGTCAACAGCGACCGCACTCTCACCCTCGTGCGCGATGTCGTGCCCGCACCGGGCGAGGCGCAGCCGGACTGGCTGACGATCTGCCAGATCGCCCGGGCGATGGGCTTCGACGGGTTCGACTTCGCCTCGAGCGCCGAGGTGTTCGACGAGATCCGCCGCTTCTGGAATCCGCAGACGGGGTGGGACCTGCGCGGCGTGACCTACGAGCGCCTGCGAGAGACACCGGTGCAGTGGCCGGCGCCTCCCGGCGACGCCGCGACGCGGCATCCCATCCGCTATCTCAACGACGGGGTGAGCCAGTCTCTGCACGTCGAGGACGACGGGGCTGTGCCGCGCCTGGCGTTCGCGACCCCGTCACGGCGCGCGCAGTTCCTCGCCCGGCCCCACCTCGCCCCGGCCGAACTGCCGGACGACGACTACCCCTGGGTGCTCAACACCGGGCGGCTCCCGCATCACTGGCACACCCTCACCAAGACGGGACGGGTGGCGAAGCTCGCGAAGCTGCATCCGGGCCCGTTCGTCGAGGTGCACCCCGTCGACGCGGAGCGGGTGGGCATCGCGGAAGGCGATCAGGTCGAGGTGGCCTCGCGCCGCGGCCGGTTCGTCGTGCCCGCGGTCCTCACCGACCGCGTGCAGCCCGGGGGACTGTTCGCGCCGTTCCACTGGAACGACGAGCACGGCGAGTACGTGACGGTCAACGCGGTGACGAGCGACGCCGTCGACCCGCTGTCGTCGCAGCCCGAGTTCAAGTTCGCCGCCGTGTCGCTGCGCCGGGTGGGTCCGGCCGTCGGGGGAGCGGGATCGTCGACCGCATCCGCCGACGAGGCGCTGGCGAGCGCCGGCGTGGCGCTCGCGCCCCCGCAGCTGAGCGACCTCGAAGGCGCCTACCTCGCGGGATTCCTCTCGACGGTGCGGTCGGTGGTGCTCGCCCCGGGAGAGGTGCCGGTACTGCCGGCCGAGGCTCCGCTCGGCGCGCTCGCCCGAGCGTGGTTCGACGGCGTGCTCGCCGGGGCGTTCTCCCGCGCCACGATCGGGAGCGGGATCCCGGGGGGCGAAGCCCTCGACGAGGTCGTGGTGCTGTGGGGCTCGCAGACCGGCAACGCCGAGGAGTTCGCCACGGCGGCGACCGCGGCGCTCGGCGCCCGCGGCATCCCGGCGCGGGCCCGGAGCATGGCCGAGCTGCGCGCGACGGATCTCACCGAGGTGCGCCGCCTGCTCGTGGTCACCTCCACCTTCGGCGACGGCGGGCCGCCCGACAATGCGGCGGCGCTGTGGCACGAGCTCAACGCCGACGGCGCGCCCGAGCTGTCGGGCCTGCGCTACGCCGTGCTCGCACTCGGCGACTCGAACTACGACGACTTCTGCGGCCACGGCCGGCGACTGGACGCGCGTCTGGGCGAGCTCGGCGCGACGGCGCTGCTCGAGCGGGTCGACCTCGAGCCCGACGCCGACGCTCCGCGCGAGGCCTGGCTCGCTCAGATCCTCGAGACCCTGGCCGCGGAGGGGACGGCGGCGGCAGCATCCGTGTCCCTGCAGGCCCCGCCCGCCAAGCGGCTCTTCAGCCGTGCGAACCCGGTGCAGGCGCCCCTCGTGCGCAACGAGCTGCTGAGCGGACCCGGGTCGCAGAAGGAGGTGCGGCGGTTCGCGTTCGACCTCTCGGACTCGGGGGCGACGTACGAGGCCGGCGACTCGCTCGGCGTCGTGTGCGCCAACGCGCCGGCGGTCGTCGCGGAGTGGCTCGACGCGACCGGCATCGCCCCGCTGGAGATCGTGGAGGTCGACGGGGAGGAGCGCACCTTCGCCGACGCCCTGCGCACGCGCCTCGACATCACGAAGACACCGGTCGACCTCGTGCGGTTCATCGCCGAGCGCAGCGGCGACAGCATGCTCGCCGGACTGCTGCGGCGCGAGAACAAGGGGCGGCTCGAGCAGTTCCTGTGGAGCCAGCAGGCGGTCGACCTTGTCCGCGACTTCCCGGTGAGGGCCACCGCTGCGGACTGGGCGGGCGTGCTGAAGCGCCTTCAGCCCCGCCAGTACTCGATCTCGTCGAGCCCGAAGGCCGACCCCGACACCGTCGAGCTCACGGTCTCGGTGGTCCGCTTCGAGACCGACTCCCGGCGCACGCGCGGCGGCGTCTGCTCGACGTTCCTCGCGGACGGGGACGCTCTCGCCGCCCCCGTGTACCTGCAGCGCTCGCCCGCGTTCCGCCCACCCGCCGCCGGCGACACCCCCATGATCATGATCGGCCCCGGCACGGGCATCGCGCCGTTCCGGGCGTTCCTCCACGACCGGCGGGCTGACGGCCATACCGGACGCAACTGGCTGTTCTTCGGCGAGCAGCACGCCGCGAGCGACTTCTACTACCGCGACGAGCTCGACGAGATGCGCGAGGACGGTTTCCTCACGCGCCTCGACGTCGCGTTCTCGCGCGACCAGCGGCAGAAGATCTATGTGCAGGACCGGATGATCGAGCATGGCGCCCACCTGTGGCGCTGGCTCGAGGACGGCGCGCATGTCTACGTCTGCGGCGACGCGCTGCGCATGGCGAAGGACGTGGACGCGACCCTGGTCACGATCGCGCAGCAGCACGGCAAGCTCTCCGAGGAGGCCGCCGCCGAGTACGTCCGCGGTCTGGCCACCGACGAGCGCTACGCCCGCGACGTCTACTGACGTCGCGACGTCCCCGACTCCGTCCTCGTCGGCCTCCCCGTCGGGGGCGTGCGCGTCGTGGGCGTGCGCGTCGCCCCTGCCTCGATGCTCGTTCGTCACATATGCACGCGAATCGGCGGAATTCGCGTACATATGTGACGAACGAACAGTGGGTTCTGGCGGCCGGGCGCGCGGGCATGCAGAAGAGCGGATGCCTCGGGGTCGAGGCATCCGCTCTCCGTCAGAGCGGGCGCGGGTCAGATGCGCTGCTTCGCCAGCGACTTCCGCGGGATCACGTACACGAACACCGTGAGCAGGAGCAGGCCCACGTACGCGGCGACGAAGCCGTAGAAGGCGGCCTGGTAGCCGCCCGTGGCGAGCTGCGAGGCGTTGAGCACCTGCGGCACGAGGAACCCGCCGTAGGCGCCGATCGCCGAGATGAGCCCGAGGGCGGCAGCCGCCTTGCGGATCATCTTCGTAGCTTCCGGCGAGGCGGGCTCGTAGCCCTTCGCCTGCGAGCGTGCGGCGAAGATGCTGGGGATCATGCGGTAGGTCGAGCCGTTGCCCATGCCGGTCGCCGCGAACAGCAGGAGGAAGCACGCGAGGAAGACGACGAAGTTGTGCATCGGCAGCGTCCAGACGAGCGCCAGGGCGCCGAGTGCCATGACCGAGAACGCGCCGACGGTCACGCGTGCGCCGCCGAACCGGTCGGCGAGCCGGCCGCCGTACGGGCGGGCGAGCGAGCCGACGAGCGCGCCGAGGAAGGCCAGCGAGACCGCCGCCTGCCCGACCTGGATGGTCGAGAACTCCGGGAACTGGTCGGCGATGAGCTTCGGGAACACGCTCGCGAACCCGATGAACGAGCCGAAGGTGCCGATGTAGAGCACCGCCATGATCCACAGATGCGGTTCGCGCAGAGCCGCTGCCGAGCTGCCGAAGTCGGCCTTCGCTGAGGACAGGTTGTCCATGTAGCGCCACGCGCCGAACATCGCGAGCAGGATGAAGGGGATCCACATCCAGCCCGCGAGCGAGATGTTGAGCGTCGCGCCGGCGCCGATCGTCACCGCGATCGGCACGGCGAACTGGGCGACCGAGGTGCCGAGGTTGCCGCCGGCGGCGTTGAGTCCGAGCGCCCAGCCCTTCTCCTTCTGCGGGAAGAAGTAGGTGATGTTCGCCATCGAGCTCGCGAAGTTGCCGCCGCCGACACCGCCGAGCGCCGCGACGAGCAGCAGCACGCCGAACGGGGTCTCGGGGTTGGAGACCACGATGCCGAGGAGCGTCGCGGGGATGAGCAGCAGCGCGGCCGACACGATGGTCCAGTTGCGGCCGCCGAAGATCGCGACCATGAACGTGTACGGGAAGCGCAGGGTCGCGCCGACGAGGCTCGGCAGCGAGATGAGCCAGAACGACTCCGAGCTGGTGAGCTGGAAGCCGGCGGCCGGCAGCATCACGACGACGATGCTCCACAGCTGCCAGATGATGAACCCGAGGAACTCGGCGAAGATCGACCAGCCGAGATTGCGTCGCGCGATGGCGCGCCCGGATGCCGCCCAGAACGCGGGGTTCTCGGCGTTCCAGCCGTCGATCCAGCGGCCGGGGCGGTGGGTGAGGGTGACCGGCGCGTCGGCCGGGGCGGTGGTGCGGGATGGAGCAGCGGTATCCGTCATCGACGGGGTGTCGGTCGTGGTCATGGCGCCTCCCTGATTGAGCAGACACTGGGGGTGAGTGTGTCTCCACGCTAGGAACGCGGTGTTTCGGCCCGCCTCCTCCCGCGGTTACCTCTCCGTCACTTCTCGATCACGGATGCTGTGCCCCGAGGTGGACGCCCCGTCACACGTCGGAAACACGCGGGGCTCCTAGACTCGAAGGCATGCGCGTCGACATCGTCACGATCTTCCCGACGTTCTTCGACGTGCTCGGCGTCTCGCTGATCGGCAAGGCCAGGGATCGCGGCATCCTCGATATGCACGTCCACGATCTGCGGGACTGGACCCACGATCGCCACCGCACCGTCGACGACACCCCGTACGGCGGGGGCGCCGGCATGGTCATGAAGCCCGAGCCGTGGGGCGAGGCGCTCGACGAGGTGCTGAGCGACGACGCCGTGCTGCTGGTGCCGTCGCCGGCCGGCGAGCTGTTCTCGCAGCCGATGGCGCGCGAGCTGGCGGACGAGCAGCACCTCGTGTTCGCCTGCGGCCGCTACGAGGGCATCGACCAGCGCGTGGTCGACCACTACGCGGCGCGCGGACGCGTGCGGCTGGTGAGCCTCGGCGATTACGTGCTCAATGGGGGAGAGGTCGCCGCGATGGCCGTGATCGAAGCCGTTTCACGGCTGATCCCCGGTGTGGTCGGCAATCCCGAGAGCCTCGTGGAGGAGTCGCACGAGCTCGGCCTGCTCGAGTACCCCAGCTACACGAAGCCCGCGCAATGGCGAGGGCTCGAGGTGCCGCCGGTGCTGCTCAGCGGCAACCACGGCGCGATCGCCGCGTGGCGTCACGAGCAGAGCCTCGAGCGCACGCGGGTGCATCGTCCCGACCTGCTGCCGGAGGCCGACCCCGCGTCCTGACGACGGGCGGCGCCGGTCAGGCGGGTTCGAGCACGTTGAGCCGGTAGCCGCGCTTCACGACGGTCTTCACGAGGTCGGGAACGCCCAGCGCCTCGCGGAGTCGGGCGACGGCCATCTCGACCGCGTGGGTGTTCTCGCCCGATCGCGGCAGCGCGGCCTGCAGCTTCGGGCGCGAGACGACGCCGCCCTGGGCGTCGAACAGCGCCGCGACGATGTCGGTGGCACTGCGCGACAGTGCGATGTGGCGCCCGTCGAGCACGATCCCCGAACTGCGCAGCTCGAGTCGCCCCGCCGTGGTGGGCAGCCAGGCCGCGCCGCCCCCGCCGAAGTGGGTGACGACGGCGCGCACGAGCGAGCCGAGGCGACCGCGCTCGGCGATCAGCGGCTGGAGCCCGGCATCCCGCAGAGGCCCGGCCGTGATCGGCCCGACCGCCGCCATCAGCAGGCGGTGCTCCGCTTCACGGTCGAGGATCGCCTCGAGCACCCCCTCCTGCCGCGCTGCGGTGATCCACTCGGCAGCGCCCGGAGCGGAGGTGAAGAGGACGGCATCGACCTCGCCCTGGGCGGCCGCGACGACCGAGCGCGACACCGCTGCGGGGTCCGGTGGAGGGCCCCAGCGGTAGACGGTGAGGCTCACCACGTCCGCGCCCGCGC
Source organism: Microbacterium sp. NPDC056569 (assembly GCF_042793475.1). Taxonomy (NCBI): domain Bacteria; kingdom Bacillati; phylum Actinomycetota; class Actinomycetes; order Micrococcales; family Microbacteriaceae; genus Microbacterium; species Microbacterium sp. NPDC056569. Next base: position 24,295 of record NZ_JBHTUV010000005.1, read on the forward strand.
CCTCGAACAGCTCGTCGAGTCCGTCGGCCCCTGAGCCGTGGTGCTGCACGGCGACGCGCCGCCCCGCCACTCCCTCGGCGAGGAGGTACTCGCCGAGCTCCGCCGAGGTCTCGGACTCGGCGACCCAGTCCGCCGTCAGTCCTGCCTGCTGGATCGCGCCGCGCGCCTTCGGTCCGCGTGCGACGATCTGCGCGCGCGACAGCGCGGCGTGAAGGTCGTCGAGGAGCCCGGCTTCGTCCGCGGCCTCCATCCAGCCGCGGAAGCCCACGCCGGTGGTCGCGACGACCACGTCGGGCCGCAGCGCGATGAGTTCGCGTGTCGCCGCGATCAGCGCGTCGTCGTCGATGTGCGGCACGATCGTGAGCGCCGGCGCGTGGCGCACCAGCGCGCCGTGACGCTCGAGCGCGGCGGCCAGCTCCGACGAGCGACGATCGACGGCGATGACGATCGTGCAGCCGTCGAGGGCGGCCGAAAGGGTGGGGCGGGGGGTGGAGCTCAAAGGACGATGTCACCTGCCAGTTGCGGGTCGGGAAGCAGCAGCCCGGCGCGGGCGACCTCGCCGACCACGATCACCGCGGGATTGCGGACACCCGCGAGGCCTGCGTCGACCACGACCGACCCCAGGGTACTGCGCGTCGTGCGCTGGTCGCGGTGGTGGCCGCGCTCGACGATCGCGACGGGGCGATCCGCGGGGACGCCGGCGTGCAGCGCGTCAGAGACGATGCGGGGCAGAGCTCCGACGCCCATGAGGATGACGGTCGTCACGCTGTCGTCGCGGAGAGCGGCGAGCGTGGCCTCGGTCACCTCCGACGGTCCGTTCATGATGTGCACAGCTCCCGCGACACCGCGATGCGTGATCGGGATGCCGGCGGCCTGGGGCACCGCGACGGCGCTCGAGATCCCGGGCACGACGTCGACCGGGATCCCGGCCGCGAGGCACGCCGCGACCTCCTCGCCGCCGCGGCCGAAGACGAAGGGATCGCCCCCCTTGAGACGCACCACGCGCTTGCCGTCGCGAGCGCGCGCGACGAGGAGCTCGTTGATCTCGTCCTGCGGCACCGGGTGGTGGCCGGGGAGCTTGCCGACGTCGATGATCTCGACGTCCGGGCCGACGTGATCGCGGATGTCGGTGGGACCGAGCCTGTCCATCACGACGACCTCCGCGCGCGTCAGCAGGCGCCACGCGCGCAGCGTGAGCAGATCGATGGGCCCGGGGCCGCCGCCGATGAGGTCGACGCGCCCGACGGTGTTGATCATCCGCCCGGTCATCGCTCGCCCTCCCAGCGGACCAGGACATGCCCGTCGTCGACGGCCACGGGCCAGACGTGGAGGTTCTTCGGCTCCTTGCCCTGCGTGTCGAGGCAGATGCCCGTCCGCAGGTCGAAGACCTGCTTGTACATCGGAGAGGCGACCGTGGGGACGTCCTGCCGGGTGCCCACGATGCCGCGCGAGATGACATGCGCGTGGCTGTAGGGGTCGAGATTCGAGACGGCGTGGACACGGCCCGCCGAGCCGTCCGGGCCGTGGAGCAGGAACAGCGCGATCTGCGTGCCCCCGAGGAGGGCGGCACGGCCGCGCTCCACCTCGAGGTCGTCGATCGCGCACACGCGCACCCAGCCGTCGGGGGCGGTGTACTCGGCCGTCTGCGGGTCGACGAGGGTCATCGGCGCACCTCCAGGGTCGTTCCGGCGATGAGCACGCGCGAGTCGGCGCGCTCGTCCTCGGTGGCGGGTCGGGGCTGTCCGCGCTCGGCGGTGTAGGCCAGCGAAGGGTCGGGCGTGGTCGGCGCGTTGACGAACGACGCGAACCGGCGGAGCTTCTCGGGGTCCTCGAGGGTCGCCTTCCACTCGTCCTCGTACGAGTCGAGGTGGGCCGCCATCGCGGCGTCGAGGTCGGCGCAGATGCCGAGGCTGTCCTCGAAGATGACATCGCGGAGGCCTTCGATGCCGCCGTCGAGGTCCTCGAACCACGGCGCGGTGCGCTGCAGGCGGTCGGCGGTGAAGATGTAGTACATCAGGAACCGGTCGATCGCGGTGAGGAGCTCCTCGTCGCCGAGACCTTCGGCGAGCAGCACGGCGTGGCGCGGCGTGAAGCCGCCGTTGCCGCCGACGTACATGTTCCAGCCCGCCTCGGTGGCGATCACGCCGACGTCCTTGCCGCGCGCCTCCGCGCACTCGCGCGCGCAGCCCGAGACGCCCAGCTTGATCTTGTGCGGCGAGCGCAGGCCGCGATAGCGCAGCTCGAGCTGGACCGCCATGCCGACCGAGTCCTGCACCCCGTACCGGCACCAGGTCGAACCGACGCACGACTTCACCGTGCGCAGCGACTTGCCGTAGGCGTGGCCGGATTCGAAGCCGGCATCCACGAGCTGCTTCCAGATCTCGGGCAGCTGCTCGAGGCGGGCGCCGAACATGTCGATGCGCTGGCCGCCCGTGATCTTCGTGTAGAGGCCGAAGTCCTTCGCGACCTGGCCGATCACGAGCAGCCCCTCGGGCGTGATCTCGCCCCCGGGGATGCGGGGGACCACCGAGTAGCTGCCGTCCTTCTGGAGGTTCGCCATCACGTGGTCGTTGGTGTCCTGCAGGGTGGCGTTCTCGCCCTGGAGCACGTGGCCGCGCACCAGCGTCGAGAGGATGCTGGCCAGCGCCGGCTTGCAGATGTCGCAGCCGCGGCCGGTGCCGAAGCGCTCGATGACGGCGCTGAAGGTCTCGAGACCCGACACCCGCACGGCGTCGAACAGCTGGCGGCGGGACATGTCGAAGTGCTCGCAGATCGCGTTGCTGAGCGCCGCTCCGGACTTCGCGAGCTCGGTGCCGACGATCTTCTTCACCATCATCACGCACGAACCGCACGCGGCCCCGGCCTTCGTGCACGACTTGATGGCCGCGACATCCGTGCAGCCCTCCTCGTGCACCGCGTGACGGATCGCGCCGGCGGTCACGCTGTTGCACGAGCAGACGAGCGCCTCGTCGGGCAGGTCGCCCGTCGGGGCGGCCACCCCGCCCTCGGGCATGAGGTACGCGGCGGGGTCGCCGCCGAGAGCCCCGCCCACGAGCGGTCGCAGCGCGCCGTACGCCGAGGCGTCGCCGACCAGGATGCCGCCGAGCAGCGTCTTCGCGTCGTCCGACAGCACGAGCTTCTTGTACACGCCCGCCACGGGGTCGGCGTAGGTGACGTCGAGCGCACCGGGGGTCTCTGCGAAGGCGTCGCCGAAGCTGGCCACATCGACGCCCGACAGCTTCAGCTTGGTCGACAGGTCGTACCCGGGGAAGGAGGCCTCGCCCCCGAGCAGCCGGGTCGCGGCGACCTCGGCCATGGCGTAGCCGGGTGCGACCAGGCCGACGCACATGCCGTCGTAGTTGGCCACCTCGCCGATGGCGAGCACGCGCGGGTCGGAGGTGTGGCAGCCGGCGTCGATGAGCACGCCGCCACGGGGGTGCACGTCCAGGCCCGCGGTGCGCGCCAGTTCGTCCCGCGGTCGCACGCCGACGGTGAAGACCACGACGTCGGTCCGCGCGTACGTCCCGTCGCGGAACTCGAGGCCCGTCACCTGTCCCGATCGATCGGGGTCGAGGCGGGTCGTGACCGCATCCGTCCTGACCGCGATGCCGCGCGACTCGATGAGACGGCGCAGCGCGTTGCCGGCGGGGAGGTCGAGCTGCGCCGACATCAGCCGGTCGGAGGACTGCACCACCGTGCAGTCGACGTCGAGGCCCTGCAGGGCGCCCGCGGCCTCGAGTCCGAGGAGTCCGCCGCCGATGACGGTGCCCACGAGCGGGCGCCCGAGCTCGGCCGAGCGGCGCTCGACGAACTGCTCGAGCTTCTCCACGTCGTCGAGGGTGCGGTAGACGAAGCACCCCTCGAGGCCGAAGCCGTCCACCGCGAGACGTGCGGCGTACGAGCCGGTGGCGAGGATCAGGCGGTCGTAGGCGACGCTCGTGCCGCTGCGCGTGGTCACGCGTCGGGCCGCACGGTCGATGCGGGTGACGGCCTCGCCGCGGAGGAACCGCACGCGTTCGTCGTCGAGCACCGCGCGCTCAAGCTCGAGGTCCTCGGCGGAGGCGCCGGCGAAGAACCCGGTCAGCCCCACCCGGTCGTAGGGGTGGCGCTCCTCCTCGCCGATGAGCGTGATGCGCCACTCCTCGCCGGCCCGGCTGAGCAGGCTCTCGACGAAGCGGTGCGCCACCATGCCCGCACCGACGACCACCACGTGGGTGCCGAGGGCGGGGGTCTCGCTCATGCCGTCACCGTACGCCGGTGATGTTGCAGAGGCGTCAGCGTCATGTTTCCGGCTGTTGACACGGTCGCGGTGGGCCATGGCTCCTCCTCGGGGGCGGATGTCTCGGTGACGCTGACGCTACGAGCCCGGTGTTTCACCCCCCGACCGCCCGCCGTTACCCCGAGCGAACGTTTCGATCACAGCGCCGCGGCCGGCGACGTGAGAAGAGCGCGACGGATGCTGCGCCCCCCCTGCGGCAGGGAGCGCTCCGCCGGCCGCGAGCCGATGGTCTTGTCACGACGCGCGCGGAGGAGGATTCTCTGGAGCATGCGCACCCTCGCTTCGCGCGAGCTCGAGCTGATCCGCTCCCAGTTCGCATTCCCGCTGCGCGATCGCATCGTCACGAACAACGCGGCCAGCACGCAGCCTCCGCTCGCGGTGTTCGAACTGCTGCGCGACTTGTCCGAGACGTACGAGAACGTCCACCGCGGGCAGTCGGACGCGTCCGTGCGCACGACCGAGATGTTCGAGGCATCCTTCGACACCATCGCGACGTGGATCAACGCCGCATCGAGGCGCACGCTCTCGATGCACCGCAGCACGACCGAGGCGATCAACGCGGCCATGTACTCGCTGATGGCCGACTTCCGCGACGGCGACAACATCGTCACGACGCTGATGGAGCACAACTCGAACTACGTGCCGTGGCACGCGCTGTGCCGCGAGATCCTGCCGCGGTTCGGCCGCCGGGTCGAGTGCCGGCTCGCGCAGTTCGACCACGAGACCGGTGAACTCGACCTCGACCACCTGGCATCGCTGGTCGACTCCCGCACGAAGCTGGTGTGCTGCACGGGCGGGTCGAACTTCCTCGGGACGAAGCCGCCGCTGGCGACGGTGCGCGCGATCGCCGACGCGAGCGCGTACCCGCAGCCGGACGGCCGCCGCGGAGCACTGCTCCTCATCGATGCCGCCCAGCTGTTCGCGAGCTCGCGCGTCGACGTGGAGCGGCTGGACGCCGACTTCGTGGCGTTCTCGTTCCACAAGCTGCTGGCGCCCTTCGGCGTGGGAGTGCTGTACGCGAAGGAGGCGCTGCGGGCAACGCTCCCGCCGTTCCTCTACGGCGGCGACATGATCGCCGAGGGCCGGGTCTTCCCGGATCGCGTCGAGTACAACGAACTGCCGTGGAAGTTCTCGGCCGGAACACCCAACATCCTCGGGGTCATCGCGTCGGCGCAGACGCTCCGCCTCATCGTCGACATGGTCGGAGCCGACGCCGAGCGCGCGTGGTTCCGTACGGACGACCCACTGAGCCCTGACGCCGTCGACGCCGCCATGGAGATCGTCGCCGGCCATGCAGCATCCCTCACCCACCGCGCGATGGCGGGGCTCGCATCGATCGACGGACTGCGCATCTACGGCCCGGCGGCCGGGGCGGCGCGCACACCGCTCGTCGCCTTCAACGTGGACGGGCACTCGCCCTTCGACATCGCCCGCGCCCTGAACGCGCAAGGGGTCGAGTCGCGGGCCGCGTGCCACTGCGCGACCCTCGCGCACCACGACCTCGGCATCGACCCGCCCGCGAGCTGTCGCGTGAGCTTCGCCCTGTACAACTCTCCGGAGGACGTCGATCGCGCGGTCGACGCCGTCCGGGATGCCGTCGGCCAATCGTTCCGCTCACGGCCCATCCCGAGCGCGTTACAGCATTCCGTCGAGGATGTCGAGAGGGTCTGATTCCGCCGTCTCGGCAACCCCGCTCGGATAGGGTTTAGCGACCCAGGACGAGGAGGACATCCGTGCACACGTGGCCGGGATCGGCGTATCCGCTCGGAGCGACCTTCGACGGGAGCGGGACGAACTTCGCGCTGTTCAGTGAGGGCGCCCAGCGCGTCGAGCTCTGCCTCTTCGGCGAACGAGGCGCCGAGACGCGGCTCGACCTCGTCGAGGTCGACGCCTTCGTATGGCACGCCTACGTGCCCAACGTGCAGCCCGGTCAGCGCTACGGCTACCGCGTGCACGGGCCGCACGATCCGGCGAACGGGCTGCGGTTCAACCCGGCGAAGCTCCTGCTCGACCCGTACGCGAAGGCGGTGGAGGGCGCGGTCACCTGGGGTCAGCCGGTCTACGGCTACACGTTCGGCGATCCCGACTCCCGCAACGACGACGACTCTGCCGCCCACATGATGAAGGGCGTGGTGGTCAACCCGTTCTTCGACTGGGCGGGCGACCGCCGGCCGGGAACGCCGTACTCCGAGACCCTCGTGTACGAGGCGCACGTGCGGGGGCTCACCGAGCGCCACCCCGCGATCCCCGACGACATGCGCGGCACCTACAGCGGGGTTGCGCATCCGGCCATCATCGAGCACCTCACGAAGCTCGGGGTGACGGCGATCGAGCTGATGCCGGTGCACCAGTTCGTCGACGACGCGGTGCTGCAGGAGAAGGGACTCTCCAACTACTGGGGCTACAACACCATCTCCTACTTCGCGCCGCACAACCGCTATGCGGCCACGGGCGACCGCGGTCAGCAGGTGCAGGAGTTCAAGGGGATGGTGCGCGCGCTGCATGCGGCGGGGATCGAGGTGATCCTCGACGTCGTCTACAACCACACGGCGGAGGGCAACCACCTCGGACCCACCTTGTCGATGCGCGGCATCGACAACGCGGCCTACTACAAGCTCGAGGAGGACAGGCGCTACTACACCGACTACACCGGCACCGGGAACAGCCTCAACGTGCGCAACCCGCATTCGCTGCAGCTCATCATGGACTCCCTGCGGTACTGGGTGCTCGACATGCACGTCGACGGCTTCCGATTCGACCTCGCGTCGGCCCTCGCCCGGGAGTTCTACGACGTCGACCGTTTGGCGGCGTTCTTCGAGCTCGTGCAGCAGGACCCGGTGGTGTCGCAGGTCAAGCTCATCGCCGAGCCGTGGGACGTCGGGCCCGGTGGCTACCAGGTCGGCAACTTCCCGCCGCAGTGGACGGAGTGGAACGGTCAATACCGTGACACCGTCCGGGATTTCTGGCGTGGGGAGCCTCAGGCCCTCGGCGAGTTCGCCTCCCGCCTCACCGGGTCCAGCGACCTGTACGAGCACTCCGGACGCCGGCCCGTGGCATCCGTCAATTTCGTCACGGCCCACGACGGCTTCACCCTGCGCGATCTCGTGTCCTACAACCAGAAGCACAACGACGCGAACGGCGAGGAGGGCCGCGACGGCGCAGACGACAACCGATCCGACAACTTCGGCGTCGAGGGGCCCACCGACGATCCCGCCGTGCTGACCATGCGCGCCCGCCAGCAGCGCAACTTCATCGCGACGCTGATGCTGAGCCAGGGCGTGCCGATGCTGCTGCACGGCGACGAGCTCGGTCGCACGCAGAACGGCAACAACAACGGCTACGCGCAGGACAACGAGACCACGTGGGTGGACTGGGATGCTGCGGACCGGCCCCTCCTGGAGTTCACGGCCGCGATGAGCCGGCTGCGGCGCGACCACCCCACCTTCCGGCGTCGGCGATTCTTCGAGGGCCGCCCGGTGCGCCGCGACGCCGGCGTTCCGATCCAGGACATCGCATGGCTGCGCCCGGACGGGACGCTCATGCAGCCGGACGACTGGGAGTCCGGGTTCGGCCGCGCCGTCGGCGTATTCCTCAACGGCCAGGGGATCCGCGAGAAGGACCGCCGCGGCGAGCCGATCCGCGACCGCCACTTCATCGTCCTCTTCAACGCGGGCGACGACATCATCGACTTCCGCATCCCGGTGGTCGAGTACAGCCCGGACTGGGAGGTGGTCATCGACACCGCGGGGGAGCGTGCCGACTCCGCTCTCATCGAGCCCGGCGACACGGTGCGCCTCGCAGCGAAGTCGCTGATCGTGCTGAGCGAGCACCCCCGGGTGGAGCGGGAGGTCGACCACTCGGTGGCGGCATCGCTCGCGGCACTCGCCGCCGCCGCGACGCCCGTGCACGCGCCGCACTTGGAACTGCGCACCTGACCTGGGGCCGGCGACGAGGGGTCAGGCGCGAAGGATCAGGCGCAAGGGGTCAGGCGACGCCGAGCCACGAGCGGTCGGTGAGGACGATCGGGCCGTCGTCGGTGATCGCGACGGTGTGCTCGGCGTGCGCGCCGCGGGATCCGTCCACCGAGCGCAGCGTCCAGCCGTCGGGGTCGGTCACGAGTTCGTCGGTGCTCTGCAGGAACCACGGCTCGAGGGCGACCACCAGGCCCGCGCGCAGCGGGTAGCCGCGGCCGGCCTTCCCGTCGTTGGGCACATGGGGGTCGCCGTGCATGATCTTGCCCACCCCGTGGCCCCCGAAGTCCGTGTTGATCGAGTAGCCGTCGGCGTGGGCGACCCCGGAGATGGACGCCGAGATGTCGCCGATGCGGTTGCCCACGGTCGCGGCGCCGATCGCGGCCGCCAGCGCGCGCTCGGTCGTGTCGATGAGCGCGAGGTCCTCGTCGCGGGGGGTGCCGACCACGAACGAGACGGCGGAGTCGGCCACCCAGCCGTCGATCGAGACGGCGAAGTCGAGCGACACCAGGTCGCCGTCGCGCAGCGCGTAGTCGAAGGGGAGCCCGTGGAGGACGGCGTCGTTGACGGACGTGCAGATCACCTTGCCGAAGGGGCGGGCGCCGAACGACGGGTGGTAGTCGATGTAGCAGGATTCCGCGCCGGCGCGGCGGATGAGGTCGTGCGCGCGACGATCGATCGCGAGGAGGTTCGTCCCCACCTTGGTCTCGTCGCGCAGCGTCGCGAGGGTCTCGGCGACGAATCGCCCTGCGGGCTTCATCGCCTCGATCTCGGCAGGCGTGCGCAACTCGATCATGGGGGGATCCTCTCGTCCCCTCCATTCTGTCTGACCCGTCCGTGCGCGGCTGGGAGGATGCTCCGCGGCACGCGGAAGCGGACCACGGGGGTCGTCGGCGGGCGTAGCATCAGTGGCATGTGGCTGCGTCGCGCATTCTTCGCCTGGCTGATCCCGGCCGCCTTCCTGCTGCCGCTGTGGCTCCTCGTCGGATGGGCCGTGTTCAACGCCGGCGGCTGGGCGTTCCTGTGGGTGCTGTTCCTCGCCATTCCCGGCGTGTTCCTGTGGCAGCTCCTGCTCACGCTCCTCGTGCGGGCGCGCGGGACGGTGCGGGCGCACCGCGCCGTGTCCTGGTGGGACGTGCTCGGCTTCACGGTGTGGCACGGACTCGTGATCTCGCTCGGCTTCTTCGCTGAAGCGTGGTGGGCGCCGGTGATGGTCGTGGCGATCCTGGCGGGCGTCGGCCTCTTCTGGCTGGAGCTGTGGCAGCTGTGGAGCGAGGCGCGACCGTCGCGATTCGTCCTGCACACCTCCGAGGGGGTCGCCTACATCCCGGCTCGGGCCGAGGAGCCGGAGGCCGCGCAGCGCGAGGTGATCGTCATCACGGAGAAGCAGGCGCCGCCCGCGAGCTGACGCGTTTTGGCCGGGTGCGGCATCCATGGCAGAATGGATGTTTGTGCCCTGACCGGTTCTGCCTCAGGGGAACCAGCTGGACGGCGTCACGCCGGAGGCCTGCGGCACACTCAGTCCTTTACCATCCTTCCCGCGGTCGACCTGTGGCGGCCGCAGAGAGAGACGATCATGCAGATCCTCGACGCCGTCGACGCGGCTTCGCTCCGCTCCGACATCCCCGTTTTCCACGCCGGCGACACCGTCAAGGTGCACGTCAACATCACCGAGGGCAACCGCTCGCGCATCCAGGTCTTCCAGGGTGTCGTCATCGGCCGCTCGGGTGACGGCGTCCGCGAGACCTTCACGGTCCGCAAGATCAGCTTCCAGGTCGGCGTCGAGCGCACGTTCCCGGTGCACTCCCCGGTCATCGACCACATCGAGGTCGTGACCCGCGGTGACGTGCGTCGCGCGAAGCTCTACTACCTGCGCAACCTCCGCGGCAAGAAGGCCAAGATCAAGGAGAAGCGCGAGAGCAACTGACGCTCTTCGAGCATCGCTCTCCCGAAGCCCCGGACCGACAAGGTCCGGGGCTTCGTCCGTACTCCGCGACGTCCGGAGTATGCGACCCTTGAGACGGGGCGCCGCGACCGTCGGCATCCGCGAAGGAACTCCATGACGACCGAGAAGTCGGCCCCGGCCGAGCCGGCGCCCAGGCCCGAGGCCGCCGCGACCATTCAGCCTCGCCGCCGCGGCTGGCTGGTGTTCCTGCGCGACGTGGTCGTGATCATCCTGATCGCGGTGCTGGTCTCCCTCGTGGTCAAGACGTTCCTCGTCAGGTCGTTCTACATCCCGTCCGGGTCGATGGAGGACACCCTCCACGTCAAGGACCGCATCCTCGTCGACGAGATCACTCCCCGATTCGGGGGCTACGATCGCGGCGACATCGTGGTGTTCCAGGATCCCGGCGGCTGGCTGCCTCCGAGCACCGCGCCCGCCCGCCCGCCGGTCGTCGAGGGTGTCGAGTGGGTGCTGTCGCTCGTGGGCCTCGCGGCGCCCGACAGCGACGACCATCTCGTCAAGCGGATCATCGGGCTCCCCGGCGATCACGTGGTGTGCTGCAACACGATCGGCCAGATCACGATCAACGACGTTCCGATCGACGAGGGCGCGTATCTCAAGCTCCCCGGGGGCGAGACCGCCGCGTCCGGCGACCCGTTCGACGTCACGGTCCCCGAGGGCAGCCTCTGGGTGCTCGGCGACAACCGATACCGGTCGAAGGACTCGCGATACAACACGGACCAGCCCGGCAAGGGCTTCGTGCCGATCGACAATCTGGTGGGTCGCGCATTCCTCGTCACCTGGCCGTTCGACAGGTTCGGCTTCCTCGACTTCCACCACGAGGTCTTCGCGGGTGTTCCCGAGCCTGCTTCGGAGGGCGGTACGCAGTGACCGTCGCCGAGCCCCGCCTCACGCTCGAGCGCCGGCTTCTGCGCGAGCACGCGCTCGTCATCGCGTGCGACGAGGTGGGGCGCGGTGCACTGGCAGGCCCGGTCGCCGTCGGCGCGGCAGTGGTGGATGCGCCACGATCACGCAAGCGCGTCCCACAGGGACTGCGCGACTCGAAGCTGGTGCCCGAGATGAAGCGGGCGGACGTCGCCGCGCGCGCGGCGACCTGGGTGGCCGCGAGCGCCGTCGGGTGGGCCAGCTCCGAGGAGATCGACGAGATCGGCATCATGCGGGCGCTGGGGCTCGCCTCGATCCGGGCCATCGCGGATCTCCGCGCGCACGGCGTCGTGCCCGAGGAGGCCATCGTGATCCTCGACGGCAACTACGACTACATCCGTCCCGCGGGGGAGTGGGGCCTCACGGTCCGCCCGGTGATCAAGGCCGACCGCGACTGCGCGTCCGCGGCTGCGGCATCCGTCATCGCCAAGGTCGCGCGCGACCGCGTGATGACCGAGCTGCACGACGAGCTGCCCGCGTACAACTGGGCCCGCAACAAGGGCTACGCGAGCCCCGACCATCGTGAGGCGATCCGCACGCACGGCATCAGCCGGCATCACCGGGCGTCGTGGTCGATCGCCGAGGCGCCGACGCTCTTCTGAGCGTGCCCCGCACGCGCACGCGGGTCGCCGCACCCGCTCGCGCCCATAGGATGGGATCACCATGGATGACGAGGTCTTCGAAGACTACGACCGCGAGCTCGAGCTCGCTCTGTACCGCGAGTACCGCGATGTCGTCTCGCAGTTCCAGTACGTGATCGAGACGGAGCGGCGCTTCTACCTCGCGAACGAGGTCAACGTCGTGCGTCGTGACACCGAGCACGATTTCTACTTCGAGATCTCGATGTCGGATGTCTGGGTGTGGGACATCTACCGCGCCGACCGCTTCGTGAAGGCGGTGCGCGTGCTGACGTTCAAGGACGTCAACGTCGAGGAGCTCTCGCGGCGCGATTTCCATCTCCCCGAGGAGCTCTCGCTCGACACCTGAGCGGGCCTGACGCCTCCTCCCCACCTCGGCGGTATCGGGACTCTCGACGAGTTCTGAACGGATGCCGCGGCCCCGCGCCCGCGCGGACGCTCCACCGCGCGACGATGCCGGAATGGCAGATAAAGACGTCCTCGGGCGCGCGGGCGAAGACCGCGCCGCCCGCTATTTCGAGACGCAGGGGTTCACGGTCCTCGCCCGCAACTGGCGGAGCCGCGAGGGTGAGCTCGATCTGGTGGTCGCCGATCGAGCGACGGTCGTCGTGGTCGAGGTCAAGACGCGCCGCGGTGAGGAGTTCGGGCATCCGCTCGAGGCGATCGACGCCCGCAAGCGCGTGCGCCTCTGGCGGCTCGCCGTCGCCTGGGCGGGCGAGCATCGCGATCTCATGCAGGGCCGTCGGCTGCGCATCGACGCGATCGGCCTGACCGGTCCCGCCCCCGAGACGGCACGGCTCGAGCACCTCGTCGATGTGGAGGTGCCGTGAGCGTCGCGCGCACGTGGGCCGTCGCCCTGGTCGGGGCCGAGGGCGAGTGCGTCGAGGTCGAGGCGGACCTGTCGAACCAGACGCCGGAGTTCCGCATCATCGGACTGCCCGACAAGGCGCTCGGGGAGGCGGTCCAGCGCGTGCACAACGCCTGCGCGAACAGCGGCACGCCGCTCACACGACGACGTCTCACGGTGAACCTGTCGCCCGCGAGCCTGCCCAAGCAGGGATCCGGCTTCGACGTCGCGATCGCCGTCGCGTCGCTCGCGACAGAGTCGTCCATGGACCCGTCATCGGTCGCGTCGGCAGTCCACATCGGAGAGCTCGGGCTCGACGGCCGCCTGCGGCCCGTCCCCGGGGTGCTTCCAGCGGTTGTCGCCGCGCGTCGGGCAGGGCATCGACGTGTGGTCGTGCCTCACGCCAACGGCCCGGAGGCCGCGCTCGTCGACGGGCTGGAAGTGCTCGCCGCCGTCAGCCTCGCGCAGGTGATCGCCTGGCACGGCGGCGTTGTCGAGGTCGCCGACGTCGAACCCGTCGCTCTGCCGGACGACGAGGACACGACCGAGCCGACTCTCGATCTGGCCGAGGTGATCGGTCAGCGCGACGCCGTCGAGGCGCTCGTGGTCGCCGCCGCCGGCGGGCATCACCTCCTCATGTGCGGGCCGCCGGGAGCGGGCAAGACGATGCTGGCGCGGCGACTGCCGGGGATCCTTCCCCAGCTCGACGATCGGGCCGCGTTGACGGCCGCCTCCATCCGGAGCCTCTCGGGATCCCGCGTCGTCGAGCTGTCGCGCACGCCGCCGTTCGTGGCGCCGCACCACAGCGCGAGCGTGGCCGCCCTGGTGGGCGGCGGGACGCGCGTGGTGCGACCCGGGGCGATCGCGCGCGCGAGCGAGGGCGTGCTGTTCCTCGACGAAGCCGGCGAATTCGCTGCGAGCGCGCTCGACGCGCTGCGGCAGCCGCTGGAGTCCGGCTCCATCACGATCGACCGCGCAGGCGCGCACGCCGAGTATCCCGCGCGCTTCCAGCTCGTGCTCGCCACCAACCCGTGTCCGTGCGGCGACTACGGCATCCGCGGCGGCACCTGCACGTGCCCGCCGGCCGCGATCCGCCGCTACCTCGGCCGGCTGTCCGGGCCGCTCCTCGACCGCATGGACATCGAGCTGACCCTCACCCGGGTCGCGGTGGCGCAGCGCGGCGCCGGGCCGGCGATCTCCACCGCGACCGCCCGGGGTCGCGTCGCGGAAGCACGAGCTCGCGCACACCACCGCCTCGCCGACACCCCGTGGACGGTGAACGCCGACGTGCCGGGCACCTGGCTGCGCGAGGGACCCGCCGCGCCGTCCGCGGTTGTGCGTCGCCCGCTCGACGCCGCACTCCACCGTGGAGCGCTCACGCTGCGCGGCTACGACCGGGTCCTGCGCGTCGCCTGGTCGCTGGCCGACATCGAGGGCCGCGGCCAGCTCGGTGCGGAGCACGTCGGACGCGCGCTCTACCTCAAGAAGGGGATCGCGCTGTGATCGCGCTCGATCTCAGCGCCGATGCCGCGCGGCGGGCACTGGCCCCCACCGGCGACGTGCACGATCCGCATGCGGCGCGCGAACGGTACGCGACGGCGATCTGGTGCCACCTCATCGAGCCCGGGGACTCGGCCGCCGGGCGCATCATCGGCGCCCGTGGGCCGGTGGCGAGCCTCGAAGCGGTGCTCGCGGGCGACGAACTCCCCGAGCTGTCGGCGCGCGAGGCGGCCGATGGCCGCAAGCGGTGGCTGCCTCGACTTTCGGCCCAGGCGGTCGCGGACTCTCTGGCCGCGGCCGCGGCGCGCGGCGTGACGCTCGTGACGCGCGCCGATGCCGAGTGGCCCGTGCAGCTGGACGACCTCGGGGCACATGCGCCGCTGTGCCTGTGGGTGCGTGGCGACGTGTCGGCGCTTCGCCGGCTCGAGGCATCCGTCGCCATCGTCGGCGCCAGGGCCGCGTCCCACTACGGCGATCACGTGACGAGGGAGCTCGCGGCCGAGCTCGCGGGCAGCGGCATCGCCGTCGTCTCCGGCGGCGCCTACGGCATCGACGGCGCGGCGCACCGCGCCGCACTGCGGGCGGGGGGTCTCACCGTCGCGCTGCTCGCAGGCGGCGCCGACCGGGCGTATCCCGCCGGTCACACCCAGCTGATCGACGACGTCGCGCGGCATGGTGTCGTGGTCAGCGAAGTCGCTTGCGGTTCTGCGCCCACGAAGTGGCGCTTCCTCCAGCGCAATCGGCTGATCGCTGCACTCTCCACCGCCACCGTGGTCGTGGAAGCCGGCTGGCGCAGCGGCTCGCTCAACACGGCCGGTCACGCGGCCGCGCTGTCGCGCCCGCTCGGGGCCGTACCCGGTCAGATCACGTCGGCGACATCGGCGGGCACGCACCGCCTGATCCGCGAGTACGGCGCGCAGTGCATCACGAGCGCCGACGACGTCAGGGAACTGCTCGGGATAGGGGGCACGGATGCCGCGACCGCCGGGCGTGGGACGTACACCGGGGATGCGACCCGTGTGAAGGACGCGATGAGCACCCGCGTCTGGCGGGACACGGGCGAGATCGCGCGGCGCTCGGGGATGGCGGCCGACGCCGTCGAGAGCATCCTCGGCCTGCTGCGGCTGGATGATGCCGTCCAGTCCAGCGTCGATGGCTGGCGGCTGCCTCGGATCGGCGGATGATCGATGCCGGGGTGCGGCGGAGGTGGGTCGCACCGGAGCCGGACGCAAGGCGGGGCCCATGCTGGAGACATGGACATCCACGAGGGCACCGCGGCGTATCTGCGCCACCTCGCGGAAGTGCGCCGTCTGTCGGCGGCCACGGTGCGGGCGTACCGATCCGATCTCGAAGGCCTGGCCGCGTCCTGCAGCGACGTCGAACTCGCCACCGTCGATCTCGAGAACCTCCGCGCGTGGCTGTGGCAGGCGGTGCAGCGCGGCGACAGCCGTGCCACGATCGCGCGGCGCACGGCGGCCGTCCGGGGGTTCTTCGCCTGGGCGACCGAGTCCGGGGTGATCGCAACGGACCCGAGTCTTCGCCTGGTCGCCCCGAAGCGCGGCAAGACGCTGCCCAAGGTCGCCTCCGTCGACACGCTCAGCGCCGTGCTGGACCGGCTGGCATCGGCTGCCGGGGAGGGCGACCCGGTCGCACTGCGGGATCACGCCGTGCTCGAACTCCTTTACGGCGCGGCCGTGCGCGTCTCGGAGCTCTGCGGCCTGGACGTCGACGACATCGACCGTGACCGCCGCACGGCTCGCGTGCTGGGCAAGGGGTCGAAGGAGCGGGTCGTGCCTTTCGGGCTCCCCGCGCTGAAGGCGCTCGACGCGTACCTCGTGCGCGGCCGTCCGGCACTGCTCGCGCGCGGATCGGTCGACGCGCCGTTGCCGGCGCTCTTCCTCGGCGCCCGGGGCGGGCGCCTCGGGCCGCGTGCCGTCTACGATCTCGTATCGCGGGAGCTGGGCCCCGAGCTCGGCGCCCAGGTGGGTCCCCACGCCCTGCGCCACTCGGCGGCGACGCACCTGCTCGACGGCGGAGCCGATCTCCGCGCGGTTCAGGAGATGCTCGGCCATGCGAGCCTGGGGACGACGCAGATCTACACCCACGTCTCGAGCGAGCGACTGACCGCTTCGTATCGGCTTGCACACCCGCGGGCGTGAGCACCGGGATCAGCAGCAGGGGAGCAGCACAGCGCGTGGAACTCCTCCCAGCAGCACGAGCGGATTGATGTAGGCGCCGTCCAGCCGGACGCCGAAATGCACGGCGCCGGGCGCGGAATGCCCGCCCGCCGCCACCGTGCCCAGGGTGGCGGCTGCATCGACAGGCGTCCCTGCGGCGACTACGGCGTCGACCGGCTCGAGTGTCGACACCAGGCCGTCGCCGTGGTCGACGGTGATCACGCCGCGTCCTGCGACCTGACCGGAGAACGCGACCACGCCCGCCGCCGGCGCCTGCACGACGCCGTCACCCATCGGCATGAGATCGACGCCGCGGTGTCCGGGCCCGTACTCGTGCGCCGGCGCGACGAAGGGGCGCACCAGCCGGAAGGGATGCACCGGCCACCGCCAGTCGCGCACGAGGGACACCGCTCCGCTTCCGGCGGGTGGAGCGGGGTCACCGGCGTCGGAGGCGAGCGCGCCGGCGGGGGACGGGTCGGCGAGGAGGCATACGGCGATGACGAGCGCCGAGATGCGGTCCGGCGATCGGCGACGCAGGGAGGGCGCGGACGTCGGCATGGCGACAGCCTGCCGCTCGTCGGGAACTCGCCGATCACGGGATTGCGCAACGGTGGACAAGCGGCACGCGCGGCGGGCGGGGGAGGAGGATCGGGCGGGCCGCCTCCTGATACACTGGGTGCGCACTCCGCATGTCGGGGTGACTCCGCGTGCCCATAGCGCCGCAAGCCCCGAGTCTGACGAAGGGTGCGGCGCGGCATCCATCCCCAACGGTCCCTGCGATCGCCTCCGAGCGAGCGCGGGGTGGGAATGAGCCGGGCGCCAGGCCCGCCGGCCCACGCCGGCGCGAGAACAACCGCAACAGGCGCACATGCGCCGGAACAGGAGAACGGCCATGGCCGTCGTCACCATTCGCCAGCTGCTCGACAGCGGCGTCCACTTCGGACACCAGACCCGCCGGTGGAACCCGAAGGTCAAGCGCTTCATCCTCACGGAGCGCAGCGGCATCCACATCATCGACCTGCAGCAGTCGCTGACGTACATCGACAAGGCGTACGAGTTCGTCAAGGAGACCGTCGCGCACGGCGGCACGGTCCTCTTCGTCGGCACCAAGAAGCAGGCGCAGGAAGTCATCGCCGAGCAGGCGACCCGCGTGGGCCAGCCCTACGTCAACCAGCGCTGGCTCGGCGGTCTGCTCACCAACTTCTCGACCGTGTCGAAGCGTCTCGCGCGCATGAAGGAGCTCGAGGAGCTCGACTTCGAGGACCCGGCCGCGAGCGGCTTCACCAAGAAGGAGCTCCTCCTCAAGAAGCGCGAGCTCGACAAGCTGCACAAGTCGCTCGGCGGCATCCGCAACCTCCAGAAGACCCCCTCGGCCATCTGGGTCGTCGACGCCAAGCGCGAGCACCTCGCGATCGACGAGGCGTCGAAGCTCGGCATCCCGGTGATCGGCATCCTCGACACCAACGCCGACCCGGACGAGTTCCAGTACCCGATCCCCGGCAACGACGACGCGATCCGCTCGGTGGGCCTGCTCACCCGCATCATCGCCGACGCCGCCGCTGAGGGCCTGATCCAGCGCCACCAGCCGACCGACGAGACCGCTGACGCGGAGCCCCTGGCCGACTGGGAGCGCGAGCTGCTCGAGCAGGGCGCGCCGGTCGAGACCGAGGTGGCCGAGGTCGAGACCATCGCGACCGAGTCGGCCGCCGACGAGGCCGGTGCGGAGGCCGCTGAGGTCACCGACGAGGCCGAGGCGACCCCCGCCGAGTAAGGCTCACACGCACTCCGCCCCGGCGGGATCGCCCCGATCGAACGGTCCGGACGGTCCCGCCGAGGCATCCACAAGAAGTCACACAAGTCAAGGAGCCGCCACCCATGGCAAACTTCACGATCGCCGACATCAAGACGCTGCGCGAGCAGCTCGGCACCGGCATGGTCGACACCAAGAAGGCGCTCGAGGAGGCCGACGGCGACCTCGAGAAGGCCGTCGAGATCCTGCGCCTGAAGGGCGCGAAGGGCAACGCCAAGCGCGCCGACCGCTCCACGAGCGAGGGCCTCGTCGCCGCGAAGGAGGTCGACGGTCAGGTCACGATCATCGAGCTCAACACGGAGACCGACTTCGTCGCGAAGAACGACCGCTTCATCGCCCTCGCGGAGAAGGTCCTCGACGCCGCGGCCGCCGCGCACGCCGACTCGGCCGAGGCCGCGCTGGCCGCGTCCGCCGGCGGCCAGACAGTCGCCGAGCTCATCTCGGACGAGGCCGCGATCATCGGCGAGAAGGTCGAGCTGCGTCGCGTCAACACCCTCTCGGGCGAGAAGTTCGAGATCTACCTCCACAAGACCAGCAAGGACCTGCCGCCGCAGGTCGGGGTCGTGCTCGCCTACTCGGGCGACGACGCCGAGACGGCGCGCAGCCTCGCGCAGCACATCTCGTTCGCGAACCCGTCGTACCTCTCGCGCGACGAGGTCCCTGAGGCCGAGGTCGAGAAGGAGCGCGAGATCGTCACCGAGATCTCCCGCAACGAGGGCAAGCCGGAGGCCGCCCTCCCGAAGATCGTCGAGGGCCGCGTCAACGCGTTCTTCAAGCAGGTCTCGCTGCTCGACCAGGACTACGCGAAGGACAACAAGCAGTCGGTCGCGCAGGTCGCGAAGGACGCCGGTCTGACCCTGACGGGCTTCGCCCGCTACAAGGTCGGCGCCTGACCTTCTGAGAAGGCCCGCATCGGCAATCCGATGCGGGCCTTTTCTCATGCCCTTCGGTAGTTTGTCGTAGACGAGAGGACCACAGTGATCAACGAGAACACCGGGCGCCGCCGCGTCCTTCTGAAGCTGTCCGGCGAGGCGTTCGGCGGGGGCCGGCTGGGCGTGAACCCCGACGTCGTCAGCCAGATCGCCCAGGAGATCGCCGCAGCGGTCGACCGCGTCGAGATCGCGGTCGTCGTCGGCGGGGGGAACTTCTTCCGCGGCGCCGAGCTCAGCCAGCGCGGCATGGACCGCGGCCGGGCAGACTACATGGGGATGCTGGGCACCGTGATGAACGCCCTCGCCCTGCAGGACTTCCTCGAGCAGGCCGGCGCCGCGACGCGCGTGCAGTCGGCGATCTCGATGACCCAGGTGGCCGAGCCGTACATCCCTCGCCGCGCGGAGCGCCACATGGAGAAGGGGCGCGTCGTCATCTTCGGCGCCGGGGCCGGCCTGCCGTATTTCTCGACCGACACCGTCGCCGCGCAGCGCGCTCTCGAAATCGACGCGCAGGAGGTGCTCGTCGCGAAGAACGGCGTGGACGGCGTGTACACCGCGGATCCGAAGAAGGACGCCTCGGCCACCCTCATCGACCGCATCACCTACCTGGACGCACTGCAGCGCGGCCTCAAGGTCGTCGACTCGACGGCGTTCAGCCTGTGCATGGACAACCGCATGGACATGCGCGTGTTCGGCATGGAGCCCGCAGGCAACGTGACGAAGGCTCTCCTCGGCGAAACCATCGGCACGCTGGTCACGGCGTGACGCGCCCCGCGTCGATAGACTTGACCAGCCCCATCTACGCGAAGGAGACACTGTGATCGCGGACGTCTTGGCCGATGCCGGAGTGCGCATGGACCGCGCCGTCGAGGCAGCGAAGGAGGACTTCGCGACGGTGCGCACCGGACGCGCGAACCCGCAGCTGTTCCAGAAGGTCCTGGTCGACTACTACGGCAGCCCGACGCCGCTCGCGCAGCTCGCGTCGATCAACAACCCCGAGGCGCGCACGCTCCTCATCACGCCGTACGACAAGTCGGCCCTGAAGGCGATCGAGCAGGCGATCCGCGACATCCCGAATCTCGGCGTCAACCCGACGAACGACGGCAACCTCGTGCGTGTCACGATGCCCGAGCTCACCGAGGAGCGCCGCAAGGAATACGTGAAGCTCACCCGCACGAAGGGTGAGGACGCCAAGGTCCACGTCCGCGGCATCCGTCGCAAGGCGAAGGACGACATCGACGCGCTGAAGGGCGAGGTCGGCGAGGACGAGCTCGCACGGGGCGAGAAGGAGCTCGACGCGCTCACGCGCGCGCACGTCGATGCGATCGACGAGGCGCTCAAGCGCAAAGAGGCCGAGCTCCTCGAGGTCTGAGGTCTGGCCATGACCGACGCATCCGACCCGCCGCGGAGCGACGACCCCCCCTCACCGCAGACGCGGCGCGAGGCGGGCGAGGCGCGGCGCGCCGCCGAGGCCCACGACACCGGCCCGGCGCTGCAGTCGCACCTGCGTGCGGCGCGCAGCGAGCTGGAGAGCCAGGTCGCACAGGCGCGGGCGGACTTCGAAGAGGCGAACGAGCGCATCAAGGAGCGCACCGGCCGCGATCTCATCGTCGCGATCCTCATCGGACTCGCGATCGGCCTCGTGCTGCTCGGGTCGCTGCTGTTCGTGAAGTGGGCGTTCGTGCCGTTCGCGCTGGCCGCTGCGCTGCTCGCGATCTTCGAGTTCTCGCGGGCGCTGACCGCGAGCGGTCGTCGCGTCGACCTGGTCCCGCAGCTGATCGCCGGAGCGGTGGTCGTACTGTCGGCGTTCTTCGTCGACTCCTGGCTGCACTGGGTGCTGCTGTTCGTCGCGCTCGCCTTCGTCGTGGTGTGGCGCCTGGTGGGTCAGATGGCGTCTCACGACGGCCGCACGTACAGCCTCGTGCTCGGCGACGTCCTCATCGCGACCTTCCTGCAGCTCTACGTCGCCTTCCTCACCAGCCTGTGCCTCGTGCTGCTGTCGAAGGACGGCGGCGAATGGTGGGTGCTCGCGTTCATCATCGTCGCGGTCGCCGTCGACACGGGTGCGTATGCCGCGGGCATCACGTTGGGCAAGCACCCGATGGCGCCGCGGATCAGCCCCAAGAAGACGTGGGAGGGCTTCGCCGGCGCTGCTGCCGCCGCGATCATCGCCGGTGTCCTCGTCGGGCTGTTCATGCTCGGCCTCCAGTGGTGGATGGGCGCCGTGTTCGGCATCCTGATCCTCGCGACGGCCACGGCCGGCGACCTGGGAGAATCGATGATCAAGCGCGACCTCGGCATCAAGGACATGAGCTCCTGGCTGCCCGGTCACGGCGGCGTGCTGGATCGGCTCGACTCGATCCTGCTGTCGGTCGTGGCGGCGCTGACCCTCTACTATCTCTTCACTCCGCTGGTGGCATCATGACGGCATCCGAGGCGACAGCACGCACGTCCTTCCCCGAAGCCCGCGGACGCGACAAGGGCTACGACAAGCAGCCCGTCGACGAGTTCCTCGCTCGCGCCCGCGCGTCGTTCGAGCGCGGAACCGACGCGCTCACGTCGGCCGACGTGCGGCAGGTCGCGTTCCCGCTGGTGCGGCACGGCTACGCCATCGCATCCGTCGACGCCGCGCTGGGCCGGATCGAAGACGCGTTCGCCGCGCGCGAGCGCTCCTCGGCGGTCGCCGCGACCGGTGCGAAGGCGTGGGTCGGTCAGACCCGTGATCTCGCCCAGGAGGTGCTCGATCGCCTGTCGCGGCCCGCCAAGCGGCGCTTCGATCGCGTGTCTCCGCTGCGCTACGGCTACCGCATCGCGGAGGTCGACCTCGTCACCGACAAGCTCGCGCGGTTCCTCGAGACCGGCGATTCCGTCACGGTCGAACAGGTGCGCGCGGTCGCGTTCCGCATGCAGCGCGGAGGCTACCGCGAGACCCAGGTCGACGCCGTCCTGGATGCCGTCGTCGAGGTGATGCTCGCCGTCAAGTGAGACGCGCGGGACCGCAGATGGCACCCCCTCGTGCCGGTATGCGAGAATCGGGGCACTGTGACTTCTGGAAACGAGCTGTACCCGACCAGACGCGCCCGACGTCACGAGGTGTCGGCCCGCTCCGCGGGGCCCATCGCCCGGACCGATGCCACCACACCGGCGCCGCCCGCACCGAGCTCCAGACCTGCGGCTCGCTGGTCACGGCGACGGGGCGTGGTCGGTGTGTTCGCCGCGTTCGCTGTGCTCGGCTTCGTGGTCGCCTACATCGGCCCGACAGGGTTCGCGCTCGCCCAGGCCAGCTCCGACGATGAGGCCCAGGTCTCGCTCTACGCCAGCTCGCTCGATGACGTGCAGTCTCGCGCGGGCGACGAGGCCGCAGCCGACCCGGAGCCGGCGGCACTCGACCGGGGCAACTACACGGTCTACGTGAAGCCGAAGCCCACGCCCACCCCCCAGGCGACGTCCACTTCGTCGTCATCGGGCGGATGGCGCCCTCCCTTCGTCACCCCCGATCCGGGCTCCGCGCAGGCCATCGCCTACGACATGGTGCTGGCGCGGGGCTGGGGCGACGACCAGTTCGCGTGCCTCGTCGCACTCTGGAAGAAGGAGTCCGGCTGGCGCGTCAACGCCTACAACGCGGGCAGCGGCGCGTACGGCATCCCGCAGGCCCTCCCGGGCAGCAAGATGGCCACCGCGGGAGCGGACTGGGAGACGAACCCCGCGACCCAGATCACGTGGGGCCTCGGCTACATCGGCGGTCGCTACGGCACGCCGTGCGGCGCCTGGGACCACTCGCAGCGCACGGGCTGGTACTGACCCGTGCCCCGGTCGAACCGCCGCCGTCCTGACTCGAGCGGCGACGAGTCGTTCGAGCGCCTGCTCGCGGGGTGGAAACGCACCGAGGTGCGCCGCGGTGTCGAGTGGACGGTGCAGCCCGTCTCAGCGACCCAGGCGCAGAAGCCGTACACGTGTCCCGGCTGCGGACGCCAGATCGACGTCGGCGTCGCGCACCTGGTGGCGTGGCGGGCGGACGGAGTGCTGGGCGACGCCGCAGACCTCGCCGCACGGCGGCACTGGCATCCGCACTGCTGGAAGGTGGCCTGACATGGAGATCCGAGGACCGATGCTCCTGCCCGCGCGTCGCGAGGACGTCGAGCTCGAGACGCTCGACGGGCTGACCCTCGTCGGCGAGCTCGCGCTGCCCGAGACCCGCGAGCCGGTCGCGACCCTCGTGACGCTGCATCCGCTGCCGACTGCAGGCGGGTTCATGGACTCTCACATCCTCCGCAAGGCAGCAGGACGCCTGCCCGCACTCGCCGATCTCGCGGTGCTGCGGTTCAACACGCGCGGCACCACGTCGCCGCGGGGGACGAGCGACGGCGCGTTCGACGGCGGCCGCGCCGAGGCTTTCGACGTGGCGGCCGCGATGGACTTCGTGCGTGAGCGCGGCCTGCCGCGGCCGTGGTTCGTCGGCTGGTCGTTCGGCACAGAGCTCGCGCTCAAGTACGGCCGCGACCACTCGGTCGAGGGTGCCGTGCTGCTGTCGCCCCCGCTGCATCGCGCGACCGATGAAGAGGTCGCGGCGTGGGCGGGCGACGAGCGCCGCCTGATCGTTCTCGTGCCCGAGTTCGACGACTACCTTCGACCGGATGCTGCGGCTCAGCGTTTCGCGAGCGTCCCCGACGCCGTCCTGATCCCGGTCGAGGGTGGCAAGCACCTGTGGGTGGGGGAGAACCAGACGCGTCGCGTGCTGACCGAGATCGTGGCGGCCGTGAACCCCGATGCGCTGCCGCTCCCGATCGAATGGGACGGACCCGTCACTGCAGACGCGTGAATGCGGTCGGCGATCCGCCGGCTGCGCCGCTTCACCGCTCGTTCTGGCGGGGGATCACGACCTGGCGGTAGATGATCAGGACGCTGGCGGCCACCGGGATAGCGACGAGCGCCCCGAGCAGTCCGAGCAGGGAGCCGCCGGCGAGGGCCGCGATCACGACCACCGCGCCGGGCACCGACACGGCGCGTCCCATGATGCGCGGGGAGATCACGTACGCCTCGATCTGCATGTAGATGAGGTAGTAGATCGCGGCGATCAGCGCGATCGTGGGGGAGCCGACGACGAGGCAGGTGAGGACGATGATGACCGACCCCGTGAGCGTGCCCACGAGCGGGATCAGCGAGAAGAAGAACGCGATCACCGCGAGCACGGCCGGGAACGGCGCGTTGATGATGCTGAGGAAGATCGCGCTCAGCACGCCGTTGATCAGGCCGAGCGTGAACTGGCCGATGACGTAGTAGCCGACGGAGTCGGTGATCTGCTCGCCGAGGTCCATGAAGCGGGCTCGCTTGGACGCCGGGACCAGCTGGTACACCGCGCGCTTCAGGTTCGGCGTCGACGCGGTGAAGTAGATCGTCAGGATCAGCACGATGAACGCGCCCGCGAATCCGGCGATGAGCGCGCCGATGATCGTGATGATGCTGCCGCCGACCTCGGAGCCGATCGCGCCGACGTCGAGCGAGGCGTACCAGTCCTCGATGTAGCCCCAGACCTCGTCGACATTGAGCGCGGGGAAGACAGCATGCAGCCAGTCCTGGATCGCGCCGACGGGGTCGTCGAACGTGCCCTCTTCGGCGAGCTCCTGGATCGTGGACACCAGCTGACCGATCTGCTGGACGATGATCGGCACCACCATGAGGATGATTCCCGCGAAGGCGGCGAGCACGCCGAGGATCGTGATGAGCACGGCCGCCCAACGCGGCAGCTTGCGACGCTCGAGCCACGCCACGATCGGATCCAGCCCCAGTGACAGGAAGAGGGCCGTGCCGACGTAGAGGAGGATCGTCTGCAGGTTCTGGATGCTTCCGATGAGCAGCAGTCCGAGGCCGACACCCAGCGTCGCGAGGAGCGCCGTGCGGAACGGGTTGTGCAGCTTCATCGAGTTTCCCCCTCAGATCGACGTCGCGTCGATGCGTGTCCGCCCAGGATACGCATCAGCGACGCCCAGCCCCGGGAATGCCGCCTCCCACGCGCCTCACAGGTCGTGTTCGCTAGTCTGAACTGTCGAATCGAAGGGTCGCGCTCTGGCCGCGCCCTGGGAAAGGTGTTCTTCGTGCGTTTCGTGTGGGCCGTGGCGGCGTTCGTGCTCGCCACCGTGATGATCGGTGCGGGCATCGCCCAGCGGACGATCTTCCAAGGACCCAGGACCGAGACCACGGCGATCTCGGTCGAGGAGCAGACTCCGTATCTCCTCATCGACGGCGCCGTGCTCAACCAGCTGCCGGGCACGCAGACGCTGCGCGCCCAGGCGGAAGGCGACATCTTCGCCTCGTACGGCCGCACGGCCGACCTGGAGGCCTGGCTCTCCGACGCCACCTACACCCACGTCACCCTGAGCGACGCGGGCGGACTCGAGACGTCGGTGGTCGAACCCGAGGTCGACGCGACCGCGGACCCCTCCGCCTCGGAACCCGCCGAAGACGCACCAGCGGATGATGCCACGGCGGAGGATGCGACGGCGGAGGATGCTGCCGCCGGGCGAAGCCCGATCGGATCCGACCTGTGGCTCGACGAGTACCAGCAGACCGACCTCCTGATCGCCCCGCTCCAGCTGCCCGAGGGCATGAGCGTGCTGGTCGCGACGGACGGTGTCGCTCCCGCGCCGAGCAAGGTGACGGTGACGTGGCCGCTCCAGACCTCTACGCCGTGGGCGGGTCCGCTGATCGTCGCGGGGGGAATCCTCATGGCCGTGGGCGTGTTCCTCTACATCCTCGGCATCCGGCACGCACGCCGCAAGCGCGGTCCGCGCCGCAAGGGACTGCCGCTCCCCGTGACCGAGCCCATCGACATCTCGATCGACCACGACGACAAGGGCGTGATCAGCAGCGCCCAGGCGCCCACTCGGCGTGCCGTCTCGAGCGGCGGACGCCGCGCGTTCGCGGTGCTGCCGGTGGTCGCCGTCTCGGCTCTGCTGTTCTCGGGGTGCTCCGCCGACGCCTGGCCGCAGCTCGGCTCATCGCCGACGCCGTCTCCGACCGCGACCGTGATCGCTCCCGACGGTCAGCAGGCCCCCGCGGTGACCAAGGCCCAGGCCGAGCGCATCCTCACGCGCATCGCCGCCACGGTCGCGGACGCCGACGCGGCGATGGACGGCGACCTCGCCGACACGCGCCTCGAGGGTGCGGCGCTCGCGGCGCGCGACACGAACTACAAGCTGCGCTCGGCGCTCGGCGACTACGCGGCGCCCGCACCGATCCTCGCCAAGCCGCTCGAGATCATCCTCCCGCAGGCATACGATGACTGGCCCCGCTCATTCATCGCCGTCGCGGACGACGACGAGTCCAAGACCTCGAGCATCATGGTCCTGACGCAGCAGGACCAGTGGTCGGACTACAAGCTGTCCTACGTGGGCAGCCTGGAGGCGTCGACGTCCCTGCCGGATCTCGCGCCCGCCTACATCGGCGCGCCGCAGGTCGAGCCCGACTCGCCGTTCCTCGTACTGCCTCCGAACGAGGTGGCCGCCGCCTACGCCGACGTCATCACCAACGGCGAGGCGAGCACCTACTACGACCTCTTCGAGGCCGACGGCGACCAGCTGCGCGTGAGCATCGCGGCGGACCGGGAGCGCCGACTCGCCGAGTTCAACACGACGGCCAACACCACGGCGTCGACGGGAAACCTCCAGTTCAGCTCCGCCGCCGGCGCACAGGCGCCCTTCGCGCTGCAGACCGTCGAGAGCGGTGCGATCGTCGCGGTGAACATCAACGAGATCGACACCGCCACGCCGACGAACGCCGACGCCGTGATCAAGGTGGAGAACAACCGGACGGTCAAGACGCTGGCCGGCGTGGACCAGTCGCAGACCGGATTCGAGACGACGTTCAGCGACCAGGTGTTCTTCTACGTGCCGGGTCCGGGCTCCAACGAGAAGATCCGTCTTCTCGGTTACTCGTCCGACATCCTCGATGCGAAGATTCTGTAGTGACCGATCCCACTCTGGGCGCCTCGCTGCGCGGCGCCGTCGACCTGTCCTCACTCCGCAACCGCCCGGCGCCCGCCGCTCCGGGTGAGGAGGCGCCGGCCGGCGCCGGTGTCGCCGTCCCGGCGCTCGTGCTGGACGTCACCGACGAGACGTTCCCGCAGGTGCTCGAGCTGTCGCGCACCGTTCCCGTCGTCGTGGACCTGTGGGCGGAGTGGTGCGGGCCGTGCAAGCAGCTCAGCCCCATCCTCGAGAAGGTCGTGCTCGAACTCGGCGGGCGCGTCGTGCTCGCGAAGGTCGACGTCGACGCGAACCCTCAGCTGTCGCAGGCGTTCCGCGCGCAGTCCATCCCGATGGTCGTGGCGCTCGTCGCGGGTCAGCCGGTGCCGATGTTCACCGGCGCGGTCCCCGAGCAGCAGGTGCGCGAGGTGTTCGCCCAGCTCCTGCAGCTCGCCGCCCAGAACGGCGTGAGCGGTTCCGCCGCTGTCGACGGCGACGTCCCCGAGGAAGCCCCCGCCGAGCCGCCCCTGCCTCCTCTCCACGCCGAGGCGTTCGCAGCGATCGAGGAGGGCGACTACGCCCGCGCGATCACCGCCTACGAGAACGCGCTGGCCGAGAACCCGCGCGACGCCGAGGCGCGCGCCGGTCTCGGGCAGGTCCGTCTGCTCGACCGCGTGCAGGGCGTCGATCTGCAGGCGGCGCGGGCGGCCGCAGCATCCGCCCCTCTGGATGTGGCAGCGCAGCTCACCGTGGCGGATCTCGATCTCTCCGGCGGGCACGTCGAGGACGCCTACGGCCGTCTGCTCGACCTGTTCGCACAGCTTCCCCCCGAGGAGCGCACCCCGGTGCGCGAGCGACTGCTCGAGCTCTTCGCCCTCGTCGGCGACGCCGACCCGCGCGTGATCGCAGCGCGTGGCCGCTTGGCTTCGCTCCTGTTCTGAGCGACCCGCGACTCCGACCGCGCCTGTCGAGCTGAACGGCGGCCCCGGCGATCCGGGGCCGCCGTTCGGCTTCGAGCAGGCTCAGCCCTGCGTCGGCGAGGGGATGTGTGCGTCGGTGCGGTGACGCAGCCACAGCACGCCCAACGGCGGCAGCACGAGGGAAGCGCGTCCGCCGGCCCCCGCGTGGACGACGCCGAGGTTGCCGACGCCCGACCCGCCGTACACCTGTGCGTCGGTGTTGAGGATCTCGTCCCACACTCCGGTCTCCGGCAGGTCGAGCTCGTACGCCGAGATCGGGTTGCCGCTGAAGTTCGCCGCGACGACGATCGAGTTGCCGTGCCAGTCCCGACGCGCGAACGCGACGACGTTCGGGTTCCATCTCGGCGCTCCCAGCCGGGTGAACGCGGCGCCGTCGCTGTCACGCGCCCAGAGGGCCGACTGCTCACGATAGATCCGGTTGAGCGCCGCGACGAACTGCTGGAGCTGCGCGTGGGTGGGCTGATCGAGCAGCCACCAGTCGAGCGAGCGTCCTTCCGACCACTCCGAGAGCTGTCCGAACTCCTGTCCCATGAAGAGCAGCTGCTTGCCGGGATGGCCCCACATGTAGGCGAGGAAGGCGCGCATGTTCGCGAGCTTCTGCCAGTGGTCGCCGGGCATGCGAGAGAAGAGGCTGCCCTTGCCGTGGACGACCTCGTCGTGGCTGATCGGCAGCACGTAGTTCTCGCTGAACGCGTAGACGAACGAGAACGACAGCTCGCCTTCGTGGTGCGACCGGTAGATCGGGTCGCGCTTGATGTACTGGAGGGAGTCGTTCATCCAGCCCATGTTCCACTTGAACCCGAAGCCGAGGCCTGCCTGGTTCGTGGGCGCGGTGACCCCGGGGAAGCTGGTGGACTCCTCGGCGATCATCGCGATGCCCGGGTAGCGCTTGTAGGCGGTGGCGTTGACCTCCTGAAGGAAGCGGATCGCCTCGAGGTTCTCGCGGCCGCCGTGCACGTTCGGCGCCCACTCGCCGTCCTCGCGGGAGTAATCGAGGTAGAGCATCGATGCGACCGCGTCCACGCGCAGTCCGTCGACGTGGAACTCCTCGAACCAGTACAGCGCGTTGGCGACGAGGAAGTTGCGCACTTCGTTGCGGCCGTAGTCGAAGATGTAGGTCCCCCAGTCGCGGTGCTCACCGCGCCGCGGGTCGGGGTGCTCGTAGAGCGGCTCGCCGTCGAAGCGGGCCAGCGCGAACGAGTCCTTCGGGAAATGGCCGGGAACCCAGTCCATGATCACCCCGATGCCCGCCTGGTGCAGCCGGTCGATGAGGTGACGCAGGTCGTCGGGGTGGCCGAAGCGGCTCGTCGGCGCGTAGTACCCGGTGACCTGGTAGCCCCACGAGCCGCCGAACGGGTGCTCGGCGAGGGGGAGGAACTCGACGTGCGTGAACCCCTGCCCGGTGACGTACTCGATGATCTGGTCGGCGGCGTCGCGGTACGACAGTCCCTGGCGCCACGAGCCGAGGTGCAGCTCGTAGATCGACATCGGCCGGGACAGGGGTGTCGACTTGGCACGCTCTGCGAGCCACGCGGTGTCCCCCCACGAGTACGACGAGCGGACGACGACGGATGCTGTCGCCGGAGGCACCTCGGCGAACCGGGCCATCGGGTCTGCCTTGAGCACCCATTCGCCGCTGCGCGCGCGGAGCTCGAACTTGTAGGTCGTCCCCTGACCGAGGCCGGGGATGAAGAGCTCCCATACGCCGCTGGCACCCATGGAGCGCATGGCGTGGCCCTGACCGTCCCAGCCGTTGAAGTCGCCGACCACGCGCACCGCGCGCGCGTTCGGCGCCCACACGGTGAAGGCGGTGCCCATCGAGCCTTCGTGCTCGCGCTCGTGGGCGCCCAGCACGCGCCACAGCTCCTCGTGACGACCCTCGCCGATCAGGTGCAGGTCGAGTTCGCCGATCGTCGGGGAGTGGCGGTAGGGGTCGTCCGCCGTGAAGGCGGGTCCCTGTGGGTAGGTGGTGGCCAGCTCGTAGGGCGTGATCGTCCCGGCGCGCGTGCCCTCCCAGATCCCCGCGCGCACGTGCTCGAGAGGCACGCGCATGCCGTCGGCGAACACGGCGGTGACGCTGCGGGCGAGCGGACGGCGCGCTCGGATGATCCAGGTCGCGGTGCCCTCGGCATCCGTGTCGGGATGGATGCCGAGCACGGAGTGGGGATCGTGGTGCGAGCCCGTCGCGACGGCATCGAGGATCTGGTCGGCGGGCATCATCGCGGCTCCTTGACGTGGAGGATGTGGACCGGCTCGGTGAACGCGTCGAGCATCACGTAGTTGTGATCCGACCACGTCCACCGGGCGCCGGTGACGAGGTCCTCGACCTCGTACGGCGTGCCCGGCTCGACTCCCCATACGCGGGTGTCGAGGTGGACCATCGTCTGCCGCACCGAATGCGGATCGGTGTTGACCACCACGATGATCGTGTCGCTGCGGCCGTCGGGCGACAGCGCGGCGTCGAGGTGCTTGACGTACACCAGGATGGCGTCGTCGTCGCTCCAGTGGATGCTGAGATTTCGCAGCTGGAGCAGCGCCGGGTGCGCGCGGCGGATCTCGTTGAGTCGCGAGAGGAAGGGTGCGAGCGAGTCGCCGCGTTCGACCGCTCCGGCCCAGTCGCGGACCTTGTACTCGTACTTCTCGTTGTCGATGTTCTCTTCGGACCCCGGCCGCGCGACGTTCTCGTACAACTCGTAGCCCGCGTACACGCCGTAGGTGGGCGCTGCGGTCGCGGCGATGGCGGCGCGGATGCGATATGCGGCCCGGCCGCCGTACTGCAGGTACTCGGTGAGGATGTCGGGGGTGTTGACGAAGAGGTTCGGCCGCAGGAAATGAGCCGTGTCGTGCGCCAGACCCGAGAGGAACTCCTCGAGCTCGACCTTGGTGTTGCGCCACGTGAAGTACGTGTAGCTCTGCTGGAAGCCCGCCGAAGCGAGGCTCTGGAGGGGAGCGGGTCGCGTGAACGCCTCGGCGAGGAACACGACGTCGGGCTCTTCGGCCGTGACCGTGGCGATGAGCCACTCCCAGAACTGCAGCGGCTTGGTGTGCGGGTTATCGACGCGGAAGATGCGCACGCCCTGCGCGATCCAGTGGCGAACGATCCGCAGCACCTCGGCGCGGATGCCGGCCGGGTCGTTGTCGAAGTTGACCGGGTAGATGTCCTGGTACTTCTTGGGTGGGTTCTCCGCGTACGCGATCGTCCCGTCCGGGAGAGTCGTGAACCATTCCGGGTGCTCGGTGACCCACGGATGGTCGGGGGCCGCCTGCAGCGCGAGGTCGAGGGCGATCTCGAGGCCGGCCGTGCGCGCGTTCCGGACGAAGGAGCGGAAGTCGGCGAGCGAGCCGAGATCGGGATGGACGGTGTCGTGGCCACCTGCGGCCGAGCCGATCGCCCACGGCGAGCCGGGGTCGCCCGGTCCGGCGTCGAGGGTGTTGTTGGGCCCCTTGCGGTTCAGGGTGCCGATCGGGTGGATCGGCGGCAGGTAGAGCACGTCGAAGCCCATCTCCGCGACCGCGGGCAGGCGCTTGGCCGCCGTGCGGAACGTGCCGCTCTTGACCGTGCCGTCCTTCAGCCGGCGGGCGCCTTCCGACCGCGGGAAGAACTCGTACCAGGCGCCGACTCCGGCCCGCTCCCGCTCGACGAGCAGTTCGAGGTCGTCGCCGATCGTGACGAGCGACATGAGCGGCCGACGGTGGAAGCAGCGTGCGATCTCGGGATCCTCGACGATCGCGAGAGCGCCGGCGTCATCGACCTCCGGGTCGCGAAGCGCCGCCGCGGCCGTGGCGAGAGCCGTGCGCTCCGCGACGGGGCGGCCCCTCTCCGCGCCGGCCCGCTCGAACAGCCGCGCGCCCATCTCGCGCATGAGCGCGGCATCCACTCCCGCCGCGATCTTGAGGGAGGCTGCGTGCTCCCACGTCGCGAAGTCGTCGCCGAACGACTCGAAGCGGAACCGCCAGACGCCCTGCTCGAGCAGCGCGACCTCGGTCTGCCAGCGGTCGAAGCCGTCCTCGAGGGGGGCGAGTCGGTGCAGCGACTCGTCGCCGGACGGCGAGAACAGCCGCACCTGCACGCCGATCCTGTCGTGGCCCTCGCGGAAGGACGTGACGCGGAACGGCACGACCTCGCCGGCGAACGCCTTGGGCCTGTAATCACCCCACGGAACAGCGGGTGAGGGCTGGGCCAGAGGAACGCGCCGCGCTGCGGTGTCGCGTTCCGCCTGCCAGGCACGGGTCTTGCGGACAGGGAGGGCCGAGGCGCTCCGCCACGGGCGGGAGCGCGATGAGCGCGTCGTCGTGACCACGTGTCGAACCTATCGCGCGCCCGACCGGGATGACAGCGACGTGACGTGGCGCGTCCGATTCGAGGCCGGCTCGGGGCTACTCGACACGGAAGAGGCGCATCGACGTGCCGGTGAGCGAGACGGTGGCTCCGGGGTCGAACGTCTCCTCGACGTCGGACGGCGTCTCGTCGGCGCTCGACCACAGCGAGACGTAACGGCCCGCACCCTCGATGTCGGGAAGGGTGACCTCGATCGGACGCTCGGTGCCGTGCACCATGAGCAGGACGCGGTTGAATCCCTCGAACTCGGGCGTCGACGCGGCGACGTACTGCAGGGTGCGGTGGGACGGATCGGTCCAGCGCTCGATCGACATCGTCTCGCCGTGCTCGTCGTACCACTCCATGACGGATGCCGACGGTGTGCGTTCGCCGAGTCGCGCGAACCGGCTGGGCCGCAGCGCGGGGTTCTCGCTGCGCAGCCGCAGCAGGTGGCGCACGTGGGCGTAGAGATCCTTCTGCCACGGCGCGTGCTCCCACGACAGCCACGTCAGGACCGAGTCGTGGCAGTACGCGTTGTTGTTCCCGCGCTGCGTGCGCGCGAACTCGTCGCCGGCGGTCAGCATCGGAACCCCCGCCGAGAGCAGCAGGGTGCCGAGCAGGTTGCGCATCGCCTTGCGCCGCGTCGCGAGGATGCCCCCGTCGTCGGTCGGGCCCTCGGCACCATGGTTGAAGGAGCGATTGGTGTCGGCCCCGTCGCGGTTCTGCTCGCCGTTGCCGAGGTTGTGCTTGACGTCGTACGAGACGAGGTCGCGCAGCGTGAAGCCGTCGTGGGCGGTGACGAAGTTGATGCTCGCGAGCGGGCCGCGCACATCGGCGAAGGTGTTCGCGGACCCCGCGAGGCGGTTGGCGAAGCCGCCGATGCCGACGGGCGAGGTCGAGGCGCGGCGTGCGTAGTCGACGTCGCTCAGCCAGAAGTTGCGCACCCGGTCGCGGTAGCGGTCGTTCCACTCGCTCCAGCCTTCGCCGAAGTTGCCGGTCTGCCATCCGCCCATGCCGACGTCCCACGGCTCGGCGATCATCTTCACGCCCTCCAGCGCGGGGTCGTCGAGGATGGCACGCAGCAGCGGGTGCTCCGGGGTGAACACGTGGGTCTCGTCGCGGCCGAGCGTCGCGGCGAGATCGAGCCGGAAGCCGTCGATCTGCACGTCGTTCGCCCAGTAGCGCAGGGAGTCCAGCACCAGGCGGGCGGCAGCATCCGTCGACGTGTCCAGCGCATTGCCGCAGCCGGTGACGTCGATGTACGCGCCGTCCGCCTGCTGGCGGTAGTAGGCGCGGTTGTCGATGCCGCGGAGACTCGAGCGGGGACCCCCGATGCCCTCTTCGGCGGTGTGGTTGTAGACGACGTCGAGGATCACCTCGAGTCCTGCTTCGTGCAGCAGCTTCACCATGCCCTTGAACTCGCGGAGGACCGCCTCGGGACCCTGGCGCCGGGCCTCCTCGGTGGCATACGCCGCGTGGGGGCTGAAGAAGTTCAGCGAGTTGTAGCCCCAGTAGTTGGTGAGCCCGTGCTGGAGGAGTCGCGGTTCCGTGGTGAACGCGTGCACCGGGAGGAGCTCGACGCTCGTGATGCCGAGATCGAGGAAGTGCTGCACCATCGCAGGGTGCGCGAGGCCGGCATACGTGCCGCGCAGCGCGCCGGGGACGTCGGGATGCCGCTTCGACAGGCCCTTCAGATGGCCCTCGTACAGCACCGTGCGGTCCATGGGGATGGCGGGCTTCGTGACGCCCCCCCAGTCGAAGGAGCCCTCGACGACCTCGGACCGCCAGCCGTCGTAACCCGTGCGCACGAGACCGCGCGAGTACGGCTCGAGCAGGAGCGTGCCGCGGTTGAACGTGTTTCCGGGGCCGTGCGGCCCGTCGACGCGGATCGCGTAGCGGGTGCCGGGGCGCAGCAGCGGCGTCGTGATCTCCCAGACGCCTCCGCCGACAGGGACGAGTCGTTCGGTCGCGGTGATCCAGTCGAGGTCCGTGTCGTCGAAGACGACGAGGTCGATCGCATCCGCGGCCTCCGACCACACGCGCAGACGTGCGCCGTCCGGGAGGAGGACGACGCCCAGCCCGTCGAACTCAGGGTGGAGCAGACCCGCGGCGGGGGGCGAGATGACGGACTCCGGGCTGATCATGCGGACTACCATAACCATGGTCCGAGTCGGCGGTGTTACGGCACCGGGTCCCACCGGACGAGGAACTCGGATGCAGCAGAGCGATGTTGCGATCGCGAAGGAGGCCGACCGGTCATGAGCGAGGTGCGGATCTATCTCGATCACGCCGCGACCGCGCCGCTGCGACCGGAGGCGCGCGACGCCTGGATCGGGGCGGCGGAGACGGTCGGCAACGCCTCGTCCATCCACGGGGCGGGGCAGCACGCGCGGCGCGTGCTCGAGGAGGCGCGCGAGCGGCTGGCGGCGGTGGTCGGCGCGGACCCGATCGAGGTCGTGTTCACCTCCGGCGGTACGGAAGCCGTCAATCTCGCGGTCAAAGGGCTGTGGTGGGGGCGCCGGGCCGAGGCGGGTGCCCTCGTGCTGCCGGACGGGGAGCACCACGCCACGCTCGACGCCGTCGAGTGGCTCGAGCCCCAGGGCGCGACCGTGCGGCATGTGGGCATCGACGACAGTGCGCGCATCCGTGTCGACGACTTCGCCGCGGCCCTCCCCGGAGCCGCCCTGGCCACCGCGCTCGTGGCCAACAACGAGGCCGGGACGGTGAACGACGCCGCGGCTCTGTCGGCGGCCGCGGCCGCCGACGACGTGCCGCTGCACCTGGATGCGGTGGCGGCGTTCGGGCACGTCCCCGTGTCGTTCCGCGAGTGGCGCGGCGGGGCGCGCGGTCGGGCCGGTCTTGCCGCGATGAGCGTGTCGGCGCACAAGATCGGCGGGCCGACGGGCGTGGGCGCCCTGGTCGTGGCGCGCGGTGCCGAGCTCACCGCGCTCCTGCACGGCGGCGGTCAGCAGCGGCGGCTGCGCGCCGGCACGCAGGACGTTCCCGGCGCGGCCGCCTTCGCGGTCGCAGCGGAACTCGCGGAGTCGGAGCGCGCGTCCGAGGCGGATCGGCTCGGGGCGCTGCGGGAGCGGCTGGTGCGCAGCATCCGGAACTCCATCCCCGATGCCGAGCTGCTCGGTGACCCCGTCGACCGCGTTCCCGGCAACGCGCACCTGCTGTTCCCGGGCGCCTCGGGGGAGACGCTGCTCTTCCTCCTCGACATGGCCGGCATCGAGGTCTCCACCGGGTCGGCGTGCCAGGCGGGCGTGCCCGAGCCGTCGCACGTCGTGCTCGCGATGGGGCGGACGGATGCCGAGGCGCGCCAGGTGCTGCGCTTCACGCTCGGCCGCACCACCTCGGACGCCGACGTCGACGCCGTGCTCGCGGTGCTGCCCGACGCCGTCGAGCGCGCGCGGGCGGCGTCCGGGTCCCGGTCAGCCAGGGGTTCGTAGACTGGACCCATGCGGATCCTTGCGGCCATGAGCGGCGGAGTGGACTCCGCCGTCGCGGCCGCCCGGGCCGTCGAGGCGGGCCACGACGTCGTCGGTGTCCACCTGGCGCTCTCGCGAGCGGGCGGGACGCTGCGCACCGGCAGCCGCGGCTGCTGCACCATCGAGGATGCGATGGACGCGCGCAGGGCCGCCGACCGCCTCGGCATCCCGTTCTACGTGTGGGACTTCTCCGAGCGCTTCCGCGACGACGTCATCGACGACTTCGTGGCGGAGTACCGCGCCGGGCGCACCCCGAACCCGTGCATGCGGTGCAACGAGAAGATCAAGTTCGCCGCCCTCCTCGAGCGCGCGCTCGAGCTCGGCTTCGACGCGGTGTGCACCGGGCACTACGCCACGCTGGTCGACGGTCCGCAGGGTCTCGAGCTGCATCGGGCGTCGGACGCCGCGAAGGACCAGTCGTACGTGCTCGGAGTCCTGAACGCCGAGCAGCTCGCGCACACGTACTTCCCCCTCGGAGCGACGCCGTCGAAGGCGCTCGTGCGCGCCGAGGCGGAGGAGCGCGGCCTGACCGTCGCGCACAAGCCCGACAGCCACGACATCTGCTTCATCCCCGACGGCGACACGCGCGGCTGGCTCGCCGAGAAGGTCGGCGCCGAGCGGGGCGACATCGTCGACCGCACCGGTGCCGTCGTCGGCGCGCACGAGGGAGCGCACGCGTTCACGGTGGGCCAGCGCCGCGGCCTGCAGCTGGGAGTTCCGGCGCCGGACGGCAAGCCCCGGTTCGTGCTCGAGGTGCGGCCCGTGTCCAACACCGTCGTCGTCGGTCCCAAGGACGCCCTCGCCACCGCCGAGATCGCGGGAGAACGGTACTCGTGGGCCGGGCGGCCGCAGCCCGCCGGCGAGTTCGCGTGCCACGTGCAGATCCGGGCGCACGCCGACCCGGTTCCGGCCACGGCGACGCTCGCCGACGGCGTGCTGACCGTCGTGCCCGCGACGCCGTTCGACGGCGTCGCGCCGGGGCAGACGGCGGTGCTCTACGACGGCACGCGGGTGATCGGGCAGTTCACGATCGACCGCACGACCTCGGCGGTCCCGATCGACGCGTAGCCGGCGGACGGATGCTGCGCCCCTCGCGCGTGCGGTCCTCCGGCGCCCTGGCGGTGTCGGACCCCGCTCCTAGACTGGTGCGGTGACGGATGACTTCGGTACGCCAGCCTCCGCGCCGCTCGAAGCGGCCGCCCTTCCCGCCGACGCAGGCCTCGAGGCCTCGAGAGCCGAATCGCAGGAGCTGACGGACCGCATCCTCGATGCCCGTGACGCGTACTACGGCCGCAACGCCGAGCTCGTCGACGACGCGACGTACGACGGGTGGATGCACCGGCTGGAAGAGCTCGAGCGCCTCCACCCCGAGCTGCAGGGCCAGGACTCGCCGACCCAGACCGTCGGCGCCGCCGAGAGCTCGATGTTCGCTCCGGTGGAGCACGCCGAGCGGATGCTGAGCCTCGACAACGTCTTCAGCCTCGACGAGCTGCGGGACTGGTGCGTCAAGACCGAGACGGCTGCCGGCCGCAAGGTCCGGTGGCTCACCGAGCTCAAGATCGACGGACTCGCGATCAGCCTCCGGTACGAGCGGGGCGTGCTGACGTCGGCTGCGACACGAGGCGACGGCCGCACGGGCGAAGACGTCACGGTCAACGCGATCCGCGTGACGGGCATCCCGCAGCGGCTCGCCGGCACCGGCCACCCCGACCTGGTCGAGGTCCGTGGCGAGGTGTTCATCCCGGTGGCCGCGTTCGAAGCGCTCAACGCGCTGCAGGCCGACATGCGCGACCGCGCCGTCGAAGAGACGCGCGCCCGCAGCCGCGCGTTCGACGAGGCGAAGGCGCGCCTGAGCGCGGAGAGGCGATTCCCGTCGTTCGCGAACCCGCGCAACGCGGCCTCCGGGGGGCTGCGTCAGCAGCTCGACAAGAAGGACGGCCTGGAGCGGGAGGCGGGTCAGGCACGGCTCGACTCGCTGCGCCTCTTCGTGCACGGGATCGGTGCGTGGAGCCGCCCCCCGGTGGACTCGCAGAGCGAGACGTACGGGTTGCTGGCCGAGTGGGGCCTCCCGACGAGCCCCTACTTCCGCACCGCCGACGACATCCCCGGCGTGCTGGACTTCGTGGCGCACTACGGCGATCACCGGCACGACGTCGAGCACGAGATCGACGGCGTGGTCGTCAAGGTCGACGAGCTCGCGCTGCACGACGAGCTCGGCGCCACCAGCCGCGCGCCGCGGTGGGCGATCGCGTACAAGTACCCGCCCGAGCAGGTGAACACGAAGCTGCTCGACATCGTCGTGTCGGTGGGGCGCACCGGGCGTGCGACCCCCTTCGCCGTCATGGCGCCCGCGCGCGTCGCCGGCTCGGTGGTGCGTCAGGCGACGCTGCACAACCAGGACGTCGTGCGTGCGAAGGGCGTGCTCATCGGCGACACCGTCGTGCTCCGCAAGGCCGGCGACGTGATCCCCGAGATCCTCGGCCCCGTCGTCGAGCTCCGCGACGGCACCGAGCGCGAGTTCGTCATGCCCGTGAACTGCCCGGAGTGCGGATTCCCGCTCGCGCCGGCGAAGGAGGGCGACATCGACCTGCGCTGCCCGAACACTCGGGCGTGCCCGGCGCAGGTGCGCGGTCGCGTCGAGCACATCGGCTCGCGCGGTGCGCTCGACATCGAGGCGCTCGGAGAGGTCACCGCGGCCGCCCTGACGCAACCGTCCGTCCCCGAGGTTCCGCCGCTCGAGACCGAGGCGACGCTCTTCGAGCTCACCGTCGAACAGCTCGTGCCGATCGAGGTCGTCGTGCGCGACGCCGAGACCGGCGAGCCCCGCATCGACGAGAAGTCCGGCGAGGTGGTGCGGCGCGCGCCGTTCCGCCGCAACCCGACGCCCGCCGAGAAGAAGGCGGGCATCACCGAGCCCCAGCCGTCGGCGCAGGCGCTCACGCTGATCGATCAGCTCGAGCGTGCGAAGACCAAGGAGCTGTGGCGGTTCCTGGTCGCCCTCAACATCCGTCACGTCGGGCCGGTCGCGGCGCGGGCGCTGGCGCAGTGGTTCGGCTCGGTCGCGGCGATCCGCGAGGCGTCCCGTGACGACCTCGCCGCGGTCGAGGGCGTCGGCGGGATCATCGCCGACTCGCTCCGGGAGTGGTTCGAGGTGGAATGGCACCGCGACATCGTCGCGCGGTGGGCCGCGGCGGGCGCTCAGCTCGCCACCCCCGGGCACCCCGGCCCCGGCGCAGCGGTGAGTGCCGGGGGAGTGCTCGATGGCCTCACGGTCGTCGCGACCGGCTCGCTCGAGGGCTACAGCCGTGAGGGCGCTCAGGAGGCCATCCTGAAGGCCGGCGGCAAAGCGGCGTCGAGCGTGTCGAAGAAGACCGACTTCGTCGCGGCGGGGCCCGGTGCCGGTTCGAAGCTCGCGAAGGCGGAGGAGCTCGGCATCCGCATCCTCGACGCCGCGCAGTTCCACGTCCTCGTCACCCAGGGGCCCGAAGCGCTCGACGCCCTCGTTCCGGACGCGGGCTGACTCGGTCCCCGGGAATCGGTGCGCCGGGCGACGACGGCTGGGATGATGACCGCATGACGCAGTGGCTCTATCGCATCGTCCCCTCGCGGCCCGAGATGGTCGTCGACGCGACGCCCGACGAGCAGCGCATCGTCGGGGCTCACTTCGACTACCTGGTCGAGCTCCGCGACCGCGGCACCCTGATCCTCGCTGGCCGCACCCAGGAGTCCGAGGGCACCTTCGGCATCACGATCTTCGACGCCGACGACGAAGCGGCGGCGCGCGACATCATGAACGCCGACCCGGCGGTGGCGGCCGGAGTGTTCGTCGCTTCGCTGCACCCGTACCGGGTCGCGGTCGCCCGCGACGGGCTCGAGGACTGAGTCGTTCAGGCGCCGGTGTTGAGAGCGAGCAGGCGGTCGCGCACCTGGCGGCGCAGCACCTTGCCGATGAGCGACTTCGGCAGCTCGTCGACCACGTAGATGCGCCGGGGCACCTTGTAGGGCGTGAGGATGCCGCGCGCGAACTCCCGCACCGCTTCGACATCGGGCTCCTGGCCCGGGGCAACGACGATCGCGGCGACGACCTCCTCGCCGGAGTGCTCGCTCGGAAGCCCGACGACCGCGGCGTCCTCGACCTGCGGATGCTGGCGGAGGGCGTTCTCGACCTCGGTCGGGGCGACGTTGAAGCCCCCCGTGATGATGAGCTCCTTGATGCGGTCGACGATGCGCACGAATCCGGCGTCGTCGATCGTGACGATGTCGCCCGTGCGGAACCAGCCCTCGGTGAACACCGCCTCGGTCTCCTCCGGCTTGCCGTAGTACCCGCTGAAGACCTGCGGCCCGCGCACGACCAGCTCGCCGCGCTCCCCGGCGGGCACATCCTGCGTGGGATCGTCGGGATCGACGACGCGGCACTCCGTGCCAGGGAGAGGCAGACCGACGGTGCCCGGGACCCGGTTGCCGGCGACCGGGTTCGCCATCAGCACCGGCGAGCACTCGCTGAGCCCGTACCCCTCGACGAGGAACCCGCCGGAGGCCGCCTCGAAGGGCACCACGAGCTCGTGGGGGAGCGCCATGGCACCCGAGATCGCGACCTCGGTGCCGGCGAGCGACACGCCCTTCTCGCGCGCCGCCTTGAGCAGGCGATCGGCGATCGGCGGGACGAGCGGGAGGAACGTGGCGGGGTGCTTCTTCGTCACGTCCAGCACCATGTCGGGATCGAACCGCGGGAAGAGCACCAGCCTTGCCCCCATCGACATGGCGAAGGTCAGGCACAGCGTGAGCCCGTAGGCGTGGAACATCGGCAGCACGGCGTAGACGACGCATCCGTCGCCGCGCACGATCGACGGCACCCACGCGCGCGCCTGCGCCGCGTTCGAGAGCAGGTTGCGGTGGGTGAGCGATGCGCCCTTCGGCGTGCCGGTCGTGCCGCTCGTGTACTGGATCAGCGCGAGGTCGTCGGTGCCCGGGCGCGGGTGGGATGCCGGCAGCGGCGTCGACCCCACGACCTGCTCCCACGTCACCGTCCCGGAGACGCGCTCGGAGAGCGCCTCGCGGGCCTCGCGCGCCTTCGCAATGGGGAGCTTGAGCGCGAGGCGGGTGCCGAACGGCATCGCCTTGATCACGTCGACGGAGATGACGTTCGTCACCGCGAGGTCGGCGGGGAAGTCCTGCACGGTCGCGACGACCTTGGTCCACACGATCGCGTGCTTCGCGCCGTGGTCTTCGAACTGCTTGCGGAGCTCCCGCGGCGTGTAGAGCGGGTTGTGCTCGATCACGACGGCGCCCAGTCGCAGGATCGCGTAGAACGCGACGATGTGCTGCGGGCAGTTCGGCAGCACGATCGCGACGGGGTCGCCCGCCTTCACACCGAGATCGCGCAGGCCGGCGGCTGCGCGTTCGATCTGCTCCTGCAGCGAACGGTACGACGTCTCGCGTCCGAAGAACTGCAGGGCCGCGGCATCCGGGTAATCGCGTGCCGACGCGTCGACGATGTCGACGAGGGAGCCGGTCACGGGGGCGAGGTCCTCCGGGACGCCTTCGGCGTAACTGGCGATCCAGGGGCGAGGCGGGTCGTAGGTCGTCACGGCCACAGCCTACGCCGGGGGCGCCTCGGACCGGTGGCGCGGCCCCGGCGGCCGAGGCCTGCGGGGCGGGCTCCACTCCCGAAGAGGCGAGGGGGAGGCGGGGGCGGCTCCCGCTCCTTGACTAAACTGTGCTGGTGTCTGAAATCACCCCCGATCTCGTGCGCCATCTCGGTGTGCTCGCCCGGATCCAGCTGAGCGACGGAGAGGTCGAGCGCCTCACGGGTCAGCTCGACGCGATCGTCGACAACATCGCCAAGGTCTCCGAGGTCGCCACGCCCGACGTCCCCGCCACCAGCCACCCGATCGCCCTCGAGAACGTCTTCCGCTCCGACGTTCCCGGTGATCTGCTGACACCCGCGCAGGTGCTGCAGAACGCACCGGACTCGGCGGACGGCCGGTTCCGCGTGACCGCGATCCTCGGCGAAGAGCAGTAAGGGACCCCGACGTGACCGATCTCACGAAGCTGAGCGCCGCCGCGCTCGCAGACAAGCTCTCCGCCGGCGAGGTGTCGAGCGTGGAGGCCACGCAGGCCCACCTCGACCGCATCGCCGCGGTGGATGCCGACGTGCACGCCTTCCTCCACGTCAGCGAGCACGCGCTCGACGTGGCCGCCGACATCGACCGCCGGCGCGCGGCCGGCGAAGACCTCGGTGCTCTCGCGGGCGTGCCCCTGGCGATCAAGGACGTGCTGGTCACGACGGACATGCCGTCGACCAGCGGCTCGAAGATCCTCGAGGGTTACATGTCACCGTACGACGCGACCGTCGTCGCGCGCTCGCGCGCCGCGGGTCTCGTCCCGCTCGGCAAGACGAACATGGACGAGTTCGCGATGGGCTCGTCGACCGAGCACTCGGCGTACGGCCCGACCCGCAACCCGTGGGATCTCTCGCGCATCCCCGGCGGCTCGGGGGGCGGCTCGGCCGCCGCCGTCGCCGCGTTCGAGGCCCCGCTGGCGCTCGGGTCCGACACCGGCGGGTCGATCCGCCAGCCCGCGCACGTCACCGGCACGGTGGGAATCAAGCCGACCTACGGCGGCGTGAGCCGCTACGGCGCGATCGCCCTCGCTTCGAGCCTCGACCAGGTGGGGCCCGTGACCCGCACGGTGCTCGACGCGGGACTCCTCCACGACGTGATCGGCGGGCACGACCCGCACGACTCCACGTCGCTGGCCCACGAGTGGCCGTCGTTCGCCGCCGCCGCCCGCGAGGGTGCGACCGGCGAGGTGCTCAAGGGACTCAAGGTCGGCGTGATCCGCGAGCTGCCCGACAGCGGCTTCCAGGCCGGCGTGTCGGAGTCGTTCCGGCTCGCCCTTGCCGCGATGGAGGCCCAGGGTGCCGAGATCGTCGAGATCAGCGCGCCGCACTTCGAGCACGGCGTCGCCGCGTACTACCTGATCCTTCCGGCCGAGGCATCCAGCAACCTGGCCAAGTTCGACTCGGTCCGCTTCGGCCTGCGCGTGGACGTGCCCGGCGGCACCGTCGAGGACGTCATGGCCAAGACCCGCGACGCCGGCTTCGGCGACGAGGTGAAGCGCCGCATCATCCTCGGCACGTACGCGCTGTCGGCGGGCTACTACGACGCCTACTACGGCTCGGCTCAGAAGGTGCGCACGCTCATCCAGCGCGACTTCGCCGACGCGTTCGCGCAGGTCGACGTGATCGCGACGCCGTCGGCACCCACCACCGCGTTCAAGCTCGGCGAGAAGATCGACGACCCACTGCAGATGTATCTCAACGACGTGACGACGATCCCCGCGAACCTCGCCGGCGTGCCGGGAATCTCGATCCCGTCGGGTCTGGCGTCCGAAGACGGCCTGCCGGTCGGCATCCAGTTCCTCGCACCCGCCCACGAGGACGCGCGCCTGTACCGCGTCGGCGCGGCACTGGAGACCTTGCTCGTCGACTCGTGGGGCGGCCCGCTCCTCGACAGGGCGCCGGCGCTCGGCGCGATCGGAGGTGCCCGCTGATGGCGAAGGACAAGCTGATGGACTTCGACCAGGCGCTCGAGCTGTACGAGCCGGTGCTCGGGTTCGAGGTGCACGTCGAGCTCAACACCGAGACCAAGATGTTCTCGGCGGCGGCGAACCCCGCGAACTCGGCCAACCACGGCGCCGAGGCGAACACCCTCGTCGCGCCGGTCGACATGGGCCTGCCGGGGGCGCTGCCCGTGGTCAACGAGACCGCCGTGCGCTATTCGATCAGCCTGGGTCTTGCCCTCGGCTGCTCGATCGCGCCGTCGAGCCGTTTCGCGCGGAAGAACTACTTCTACCCCGACCTCGGCAAGAACTACCAGATCTCGCAGTACGACGAGCCGATCGCCTTCGAGGGGTCGGTCGACATCGAGCTCGCCGACGGCGAGATCGTGACCGTGCCGATCGAGCGTGCGCACATGGAAGAGGATGCCGGCAAGCTCACGCACGTCGGCGGCTCGACCGGTCGGATCCAGGGCGCCGAGTACTCGCTGGTCGACTACAACCGTGCCGGCGTC
Organism: Microbacterium sp. NPDC056569; assembly: GCF_042793475.1. Classification (NCBI taxonomy): domain Bacteria; kingdom Bacillati; phylum Actinomycetota; class Actinomycetes; order Micrococcales; family Microbacteriaceae; genus Microbacterium; species Microbacterium sp. NPDC056569. The sequence goes on from NZ_JBHTUV010000005.1 coordinate 68,161, forward strand.
CCGCTCGTCGAGATCGTCACGAAGCCGATCTTCGGCGCCGAGCACCGCGCGCCCGAGATCGCGAAGGCCTATGTCGCGACGATCCGCGACATCGTGATCGCGCTCGGCATCTCCGAGGCGCGCATGGAGCGCGGCAATCTGCGCTGCGACGCGAACGTGTCGCTGCGCCCGCGCGGGCAGGAGAAGCTCGGCACGCGCACCGAGACGAAGAACGTCAACTCGATGCGCTCCGTCGAGCGCGCCGTGAGGTACGAGATCCAGCGCCAGGCCGCGATCCTCGCGGCCGGCGGCACGATCACTCAAGAGACCCGGCACTGGCACGAGGACACCGGCACGACGTCGCCCGGTCGTCCCAAGTCCGACGCCGACGACTACCGCTACTTCCCCGAGCCCGATCTGCTGCCGGTGGCGCCGTCGCTGGAGCTCATCGAGCAGCTGCGCGCCGCGCTCCCCGAGCCGCCCGCGGCTCGCCGCCGGCGCCTCAAGGCGGAGTGGGGCTTCGCGGACATCGACTTCCAGGGCGTGGTGAACGCGGGACTGCTCGCCGAGGTCGAGGCGACGATCGCCGCGGGCACCTCGCCCGCCGCGGCGCGCAAGTGGTGGACCGGCGAACTCCTCCGCATCGCGAACGCCGAGGGCCGCGAACCCGCGGAGCTGGCGACCCCGGCCGACGTGGCCGCCCTCCAGTCGCTCGTCGACGCAGGGACCCTGACCGACAAGCTCGCCCGCCAGGTCCTCGAGGGCATGATCGCCGGCGAGGGCACGCCGCAGGAGATCGTCGACGCCCGCGGACTTGCGGTCGTCTCGGACGACGGAGCGCTGATCGCGGCGATCGATGAGGCTCTGGCCGCTCAGCCGGACGTCCTCGAGAAGATCCGCGACGGCAAGGTGCAGGCCGCGGGCGCCGTGATCGGTGCGGTCATGAAGGCGATGAAGGGCCAGGCGGACGCGGCGCGCGTGCGCGAGCTCGTGCTCGAGCGGGCCGGCTCGACGGGCGCGTAGCCGGACGACGCAGATGGGCCTTCAGGCTCGGCGAGAGGGCGGATCCCGGTGGGGGTCCGCCCTCTCGCCACGATGTCCGCGGCTGCTGGGAGGATCGACGCATGGGGCGTGGTGACGGAACTGGCCGGGTCGTCTCACCGGATGGTGCCGATGACGCCGGCACGGGCATCCTGCACGTCGACATGGACGCGTTCTACGCATCGGTCGAACAGCTCGACGATCCCTCGCTGCGCGGGAAGGCGATCATCATCGGCGCGCCCGAGAGCCGGTCCGTCGTCTCGAGCGCATCGTACGAGGCCCGCCGTTTCGGCGTGCGTTCGGCGATGCCCGTCGGCCAGGCGCTCCGGCTGTGCCCGCACGCGATCGTGGTCCTCCCGCACTTCGAGCGGTACCTCGAGATGTCGTCGCAGGTCATGCGCATCTTCCGGGACGTGACCCCGCTGGTCGAGCCGCTCTCGATCGACGAGGCATTCCTCGATGTGCGCGGTGCGCGACGGCTGTGGGGGAGTCCGGGAGAGATCGCACGGATGCTGCGCCGCCGCGTTCTCGACGAGACCGGCCTCACCTGCAGCGTGGGTGTCGCCGCGACCAAGCACGTCGCGAAGATGGCCTCGACGATCAGCAAGCCGGACGGACTGCTGATCGTCGCCGAGGCGGACACGGCGGCGTTCCTGGGCCCGAGGTCGGTGCGGGCGCTGTGGGGTGTCGGACCGAAGGCGTCCGAGGCGCTCGAGGCACGCGGCATCCGTACCATCGCCGATGTGCTCGATACGCCCCGCGAGCTGCTCGACCGCGCACTCGGCGTCGCGATGGGCGACCGCATCTGGCATCTCGCGCGCGGGATCGACGCGCGCGAGGTCGACACCGGGCGGGTCGAGAAGAGCGTGGGCCACGAGGAGACCTTCCACGAAGACATCGGCGACACGGCGATCCTGCGTTCCGAGCTGCGCCGCCTGGCGGACCGTGTCGGCGCGAGGCTGCGCAGCAGCGGCTGGGAGGCGTCGACCGTCGCGATCAAGGTGCGCTACGCGGACTTCACCACCATCTCCCGCTCGCAGACGCTTCCGGAGCCGACGGCCGTCGGGCAGCGGATCGGCGATGCGGCGCACGAGCTTTTCGCATCGGTCGATCGCACGCTGCCCGTGCGCCTGATCGGAGTCCGAGCGGAGAAGCTGCGCCCCGCCGGGGCGGCGATGCCTGCGCTGTGGGACGACGACGAAGGCTGGCGCCGGATCGAGGACGCGCTCGACGGGGCGACCGCGAAGTTCGGCCGCGGGGCGGTCACCCGCGCGACCCTCCTCGGCACCCGCGGCGGCGGCACGCTTCCCTCGAGCCCTCCGGCGCCGCGACTCGACCACGGGTGATCTCCGTGCGCCGGCTCCTCCGGGATCTCCGGTGTCAACGGCGCTGTGCGAGCGGCGCGGCGGCCGGTACGTTGGACGCATGCCCAACATCGCACTCGAACTCGGCAAGCAGTCCGCGTCCTTCGGCGTGAAGAGCGCATACGGCGAGCAGCAGGACGTCGGCGGCGTCCGCATCATCCCCGTCGCGCTGACGTGGTCCGGCTTCGGCGGAGGGTCGGACGAGGCCGGCAACGGCGGCGGCGGCGGAGGTGGCTGGGCGATCCCGGTCGGCGCGTACATCCGCCGTGGCGACGATCTGCGGTTCGAGCCGAACATCATCGCCCTGCTGACGGTCGCGGTCCCGTTCGTCTTCTTCGCCGGCCGCGCGCTCAGCCGTGTCATCCGCACCCTCAAGAAGTAGCCAGGACGCGGTCGGCAACTCGCTCGGGATCGCGGTCGAACAGATCGTCGCGGCGATCGCGCAGGTCGCAGCATCCAATCCGGTGGTCCTCATCGACGGACGCAGCGGAGCCGGCAAGACCTCGCTGGCACGCGCGCTCGTCGCCCGCTGGCCGCTGCGCGGGCGCGTGCAGCTCGTCGCGCTCGATTCGATCTATCCGGGCTGGGACGGGCTCGACGACGGCGTGGAACTCGCGAGGGAGCTGATCCTGACCCCGCACGCCAGGGGGCTCGTGGGCGTGTGGCAGCGGTGGGACTGGACCGTCGGCGAGCCGGCCGAGGCGCACGCCGTCGATCCGTCGCTGCCGCTCATCGTCGAGGGCGCGGGAGTGCTCACCCCGACGACGGCGCGTCTCGCGGACGTGCTCGTGTGGCTCGAGTCGCCGGCGGCGTCGCGCAAGCAGCGCGCGCTGGCGCGTGACGGCGAGACGTACCGCCCTCACTGGGACAGATGGGCGCGCCAGGAGCAGCGTCACGTCGCCCGCGATGACCCGATGGGCCTCGCGACGCTCGTGTTCCCCGTGCCGTGAGCGCGGATCAGTCCTCGCGGTCGAGCGCCGTCACGAGGCCGTCGAGCCGGTACCCGATCCAGTCGTAGACGCCGAAGCGCGGATCGTCGTGTTCGTGATCGTCCTCTTCGTCCACGCCCAGCCGCGTCGCGAGCACGAGCCGGACTGCCGCGAGAGTGCGCAGCCAGGCCTGGGCGGTCTCGGCATCGAGCCTGATGTCGACCTGCTCGAGCAGTGCGGGGTCGTCGGGGTCGTCGGGGATCTGAGCCGCATCCTGGAGGGACGCGAGCACCAGGGCCGCGTCGGAGGCTCGTCGATCGAGCAGGTCGGCCTGGGTGAGGGCGCGGAACTCGCGCGCGGCGGCCTCGTCGTCGGCGTACGCGGCCGGAACGAGACGGGCGATCGCCGGGTCGCCGGCATCGGGTGCGGACTCGCGGAGAAGCTCCGCGAACTGGCCGACGAGACCCGCGAGGTGGGCGGCTTCGAGGCGGGCGACCTCGAGTACGACGATCCGGGCGGTCATCAGGGCTCCTGTCTCACCGTGGCCCACAGACCGTAGTCGTGCATCGCCTGGGCATGCATCTCCATCTGCTCGCGAGGGCCCCGCGAGACGACCGCGTGGCCCTCGTTGTGCACCGCGAGCATGAGGCGCTCCGCGTCGGCGCGCGCGAGGCCGAAGTACTCGCGGAACACGTGCGTGACGTAGCTCATCAGGTTGACCGGATCGTCCCAGACGACGGTCTGCCAGGGCCTCGCCGGGTCGACGCGCTGCGAGAGGTCGACATCCTCGTCGACGGAGGGTGTGGCGAGGGGTGTCATCAGGCCCACCCCAGTTCGTGCAGGCGGTCGTCGTCGATCCCGTAGAAATGCGCGATCTCGTGCACGAGCGTCGTGTGGACCTCGTCGCGCAGTTCGTCCTCGTCGTCGCAGACGGCGAGGTGAGGCTCGCGGTAGACGATGATCCGGTCGGGCAGCTCGCCGACGCCGTACCGTTCGCGCTCGGTGAGCGCCCAGCCGTCGTAGAGGCCCAGCAGGTCGAGACTCCCGTCCTCGGGGCGGTCCTCGACGACGAACACGATGTTGTCGAGCCCCTCGACCATGTCGTCGGGGAGCGCGTCCAGCTCGTCGATCACGAGCGTCTCGAAGGTCGCAGCATCCATCTCCATCATGATGCCCCGGTTCTACGCGAATGGGGCGCGTGAGACGCGCCCCATTCGATCGATTTGGGGTGAGTAACGGGACTTGAACCCGCGACCCCCTGGACCACAACCAGGTGCTCTACCAACTGAGCTATACCCACCATGTCTCCCGCTCGCGCGGGCAACCAGACGATTCTCTCACACCTCCGGAGCAAACGACGACACGACGGCGGCAGCCGCTGCGCGCGCCCCGTCGCTCGTCGGCCCGGGCTCGGGGACGAAGACGGCCTGTCGGTAGTACGCGAGTTCGCGGATCGACTCGAGGATGTCGGCGAGGGCGCGGTGACCGCCATCCTTCGCCGGTGCGTGGATGTAGGCACGCGGATACCAGCGGCGCGAGAGCTCCTTGATGCTGGACACGTCGACGTTGCGATAGTGCAGCCAGCGGTCGACGCGTGGCATGTACTTCGCGAGGAACATGCGGTCCGTGCCGATGGTGTTCCCGGCGAGTGGAGCCTTGCCCTCGAGGGGCACGAATCGCTGGATGTACTCGAGGACCTGGAACTCTGCGTCCGCCAGGCTCACGCCGTGCGGGATCTCCTCCAGCAGACCGGACGTGCGGTGCATGTTCGTGACGAACTCGTTCATGTTCGCCAGCGCCGAGTCGTCGGGCTTGATCACGACGGCGAATCCCGGGTCGAGCGGTCGCAGCTCGAAATCGGTGATCACGACGGCGATCTCGACGAGCTCGTCCACGCCGAGGTCGAGACCCGTCATCTCGCAGTCGATCCACACCAGACGGTCGTTCTCGGATGCACCCACCATGTGCTCCATCCTTGTCACAAGTCCAGACATCCCACGGGCCTGGACTCGGGTGCCGGCTCCCACGCCGGACCCGTTCGCCCCCCCGGGAGGATTCGAACCCCCGACCTGGCGGGTAGAAACCGCTCGCTCTGTCCCCTGAGCTACGGAGGGAAGGGTTCTTCCACACTACCCGGTCGCACCACGCCGACGCGGACGCTGGCGCGGGGGAGGCTGTCGGCGTAGCGTCAGCACCGGAGGCATCGAAAGGAGTTCAGGATGAGCACCACGGAGACGCACCACCCTCTCTGGGTCGCCTACGGAGCATCCGGCGTGGCCGGAAGCATCCGCAAGGACGACGACGGCTACACGGTCACCATGGCCGGCGCAAGCGAAGCGACGGGCACCTACCCGACGATGGAGATCGCGAAGAGCGCGCTCCACTCGCACATGACGCCGGGCAGCGACTGGCCGCTGTTCCGCGAGCACTGACCCGCGCGGCGCCCCGATTCCCGGGTGCGCCGGCAGGCGGCGCGCGTCACGCCGATGTCTCGGCGGCGCCGCGCGCCGGCGGTCTGCGCGTGTCGAGCAGAGGCAGCGCGACGTGCACCAGCGGTCCGATCAGCACGGCGAAGAGCACCGTGCCGATCCCGACGGTGCCGCCGAGCAGCCAGCCCACGAGCAGCACCGAGACCTCGACCAGCACGCGGCACAGCCAGATGGGCCAGCCGAGGCGTGCGTTCATGCCCGTCATGAGCCCGTCGCGGGGGCCGGGGCCGAAGTGCGCGCCGATGTACAGCCCCGACGCCACCGCGACGAGGACGATGCCGCCCAGCAGCGTTGCGAGCTGGGCCGCGAATCCGGTCACGGGCGGGACGAACCCGAGGACGACCTGCATGCTCGTGCCGACGAGGAGGATGTTCGCGATCGTGCCTATGCCCGGCTTCTGCCGAAGCGGGATCCACAGCAGCAGCACGAGGAACCCCACGATGTTCGTGATCCAGCCGATGCCGATGCCCGTGTGCACCGAGAGGCCCTGCGCGAACACCGTCCAGGGGTCGACGCCCAGGCCGGCTTCGACGGTGAGGGCGCAACCCGCTCCGTACAGGAAGAGACCGACGAGCATCTGGACGATTCGACGCGGCATGGGTCCATCCAATCGCAGAATTGGATCGTAGTAACCAGTCCAATACGCGTAGGCTGGCCTCATGGATTCCCGTGTCTCGGCGCGCGCGCTGGCCGCGGCCCTCGGCGGCTGGCGCACCCGCGAGCCCGCGTACGAGGCGCTGGCCGACGGCATCCGCCTGCTCTGTCTGGACAACCGGCTCGCACCCCGCACCGCTCTGCCGGCCGAGCGAGAGCTGGCGACGGCACTTCACGTGAGCCGCAGCACCGTCGCCGCGGCGTACCGCAGCCTGCGCGAGACGGCCCACATCGCCAGTCTGCGTGGATCGGGGAGCGTCACGCTGCCGCTCGGGCGCCGGGAGCCGGGGCGTGCCGACGCCGCCGACGGGATGATCGACCTCCAGCAGGCCAGTCCGCCCGCGTGGCCGGGGCTGGCGGGGATCATGGCCGAGACCGCCGCCGGCGCATCGGCGCTCGTCTCGCGGGTCGGCTACGACGTTCTCGGACGCGGAGAACTACGAGAGGAGATCGCGCAGCGCTACACGGCGCGCGGCGTTCCGACTCACCCCGACGAGGTCCTCGTCACGACGGGCGCGCAGAGCGCGATCCACCTCGTGTCGACGGTCCTCATCGGACGCGGAGACCGTGTACTCGTCGAGACGCCGACGTACCCGCACGCAGCCGACGCGCTTCGCCGGGCCGGTGCGCGTCTCGTCGGCGTGCCCGTGACGACCGAGGACGGTTGGGACCTCGATCGCGCCGAGCAGGCCTTCGCCCGCACGCTTCCGGTGATGGCCTATCTGATGCCCGACTTCCAGAACCCCACGGGGCGGAGCATGAGCGCCGAGGAACGCCGGTCTCTGCTCGCAGCGGGGGAGCGGTCGGGGTCGGTGCTCGTCCTCGATGAGACGACAGCGGATCTCGACATCGACCGCGACCCGCTCGAGGCCGGCTTCCTGACCTCCGAGCCCGGGACCGTCGTGCGGATCGGCTCACTGGGCAAGACGGTGTGGGGTGGACTTCGACTGGGATGGGTGCGCGCCGACGGCGACCTGATCCGGCGTCTCGTCGCCGCGCGGCCCGCCCACGACCTCGGCACACCCGAGTTCGAGCAGGCCATCGCCACGCGCCTGCTCCCGCAGTTCGACGAGGTCGTCGCGCAGCGCTCGGAATTGCTGCGATCAGGTCGCGACGCGCTCGTGGGAGCGCTGCGCGAACGGCTGCCGTCGTGGGACGTTCCGGATGTGCACGGCGGTGTCTCGCTGTGGATCGAGCTCGGTGCGCCGCTCAGCTCGGCGCTCGTGATGGAGGCGCGAGCACGCGGCGTGCTGCTCAGCGCCGGACCTCGCTTCTCGGTCGAGGGAGGGCACGAGCGACACCTCCGCGTGCCGTTCACCGCACCGCCCGAAGAGATGGTGCGCGCCGCGGACGTGCTCGCCGATGCCTGGGCGTCGGTGCGAGCGGGAGCGCCATCGACGATGGTCGAGCAGGTCGGCGCGGTCATCTGAACGACACCCGCCCGCGCGTCGCGCGGGTTCAGCGGGCGAACGTCAGGCACTCGACCGCGTCGTCGGCGCTCCAGAAATCGCCCAGATCGCGGAACGCGTGCGAGGCGGCGCTGTAGCGACGGGCGCGGAAACGGATGCCGCCCGCCTGGGCGACCTCCTGCAGATGGCCGATCACGCGCCCGCCGGGCTCCAGAACGCGCCAGAGGGACGGAGCGGCGTGAACGAGGCGCAAGGGCGACTCCGCGGCGAGAAGCGGGGCGCGCGATGTGCGGGTTTCGATGACTGCTGACATGGTTCCTCCTTCAGCGTCGAACATAGCTACGGGTTCCGACATGCCTGCGTTCGGCGGGAGTCGGCGTTTCCTCCCCAGATGGAAGAGTGGCCCGGTTCTCCCCAGATGCCTCCCGCTCGCCCGCAGCCTGTTGCGGCCCGGACAGGCTGGATCCACTGCCGGCGTCCTCGGGCACGGGGCGCCGGCAGCACCGGGGAAGGTCCTCGGGAGAAGAGAGAGGACGAGAGATGAGCGACAGAGGCGACACGATCACCATCACCGGCAACGTGGCGACACCGCCCGAGCTGAAGCACACGCCCGCGGGCGTGGCGATCGTCACCTTCCGGGTGGCGAGCGGGCAGCGACGGTACGACCGCGATGCCGGTGCCTGGACCGACGCCGGCACGAACTGGTACACGGTCTCGGTGTTCCGCTCGCTGGCGGAGCACACGTATCGGTCGCTGCAGAAGGGTGATCGGGTGATCCTCACCGGCCGCCTGCGGCTGCGCGAGTGGGACAACGGCACGCGCCGCGGCACCGCGATCGAGATCGATGCCGAGGCGATCGGGCACGACCTGCTGTGGGGGACCACGACGTTCGTGAAGGACTCCCGCGGCGCGGCGAGCGACACGCCGGAGAACTGGCCGACGACGGCCACCGGCGACGCATGGGCCGCACCGGGCGTCGACGGAGTGCAGGCGGCAGGAGAGGCCGAGAACTCCGCGCAGCCGGTGCTCGTCGCCGTCGGGCCGGGCGCGGCGCCGTCCGCCGACGACGACCAGGCGCCCTTCTGACGCGTTCAGCGAGCGCGGGGCAGGCGGCCCTAAACTCTCCCCGTGGCCCGAGACCTCCCGCCCCGCGCTCGCTTCGATATTCGTTCGCGCCGCGCCCCGTGGGCGATCGTCGCTGTCGCGCTCGCCGGCGTGCTGACCGGGTGCGGCCCCACCCCGCCCGATCCGACGCCCACGTCCGCGCCGACGACGTCCGCGAGCGACACCGCCCCGACCCCGACGGCCACGTCGACGGCTGAGCCCACGCCCACGCTCGTCCCCGACGGAACGGCGGAGGACAATCTGCCGCTGTTCGCCGCGGTCACCGCCGGGGTGTGGGCGACGGACTCCCGTGTGTCCGGCCGCGCGTACGTCGACGCGCTCACGGCGGCAGGGTTCGACAAGTCGGCGATGCAGGTGACCCAGGACGTGTCAACCGTGGGCAATCCTGCGGAGAGCATCCAATTCTCGGTGCGATGGGGCGACGAGTGCCTCATCGGCCAGGTCGGCCCGGCGACGGGCGATCCGGTCGCCGTCGTCGTTCCCGTGCTCGCCGAGGGGACCTGCCTCGTCGGGCAGACCCGTCCCATCGACTGGTGAGGCCTTTTCGCTACGCCGACGAGTGCGAAGAAGGCCGCGCTCACGCCGTGCGTCATGTCGCCGGGTAGGCTGGGACGCTGACGTCTGAAGTCCAAGGAGAGCAGAAACCCGCATGGCTGAGTACATCTACTCGATGGTCCGCGCCCGTAAGGCCGTCGGCGACAAGCTGATCCTCGATGACGTCACGATGGCGTTCCTCCCGGGCGCGAAGATCGGCATGGTCGGCCCGAACGGCGCCGGAAAGTCGACGATCCTGAAGATCATGGCGGGCCTCGACACGCCGTCGAACGGCGAGGCGAAGCTGAGCCCCGGCTTCACGGTCGGCATCCTCATGCAGGAGCCCGAGCTCGACGAGACCAAGACGGTGCTCGAGAACATCCAGGACGGCATCGCCATCAAGGCGAAGGTCGACCGGTTCAACGAGATCTCCGGCCTGATGGCCGACCCCGACGCCGACTTCGACGCGCTGCTCGCGGAGATGGGTGTCCTGCAGGAGGAGATCGACGCCGCCGATGCGTGGGACCTCGACTCCCAGCTCGATCAGGCCATGGACGCCCTGCGCACCCCTCCGGGCGACGCCCAGATCGGGCCGCTGTCGGGCGGGGAGAAACGTCGGGTCGCCCTCACCAAGCTCCTGCTGCAGAAGCCCGACCTGCTGCTGCTCGACGAGCCTACGAACCACCTCGACGCCGAGAGCGTGCTCTGGCTCGAGCAGCACCTGCAGAAGTACCCCGGCGCCGTGATCGCGATCACCCACGACCGGTACTTCCTCGACAACGTGGCCGAGTGGATCGCCGAGGTCGACCGCGGGCGCCTCATCGGCTATGAGGGCAACTACTCGACGTACCTCGAGAAGAAGGCGGAGCGTCTGGCCATCCAGGGCAAGAAGGACGCCAAGCTCGCCAAGCGCCTGGCCGAGGAGCTGGACTGGGTCCGCTCGAACCAGAAGGGACGCCAGGCGAAGTCGAAGGCACGTCTCGCGCGCTACGAGGAGATGGCGGCTGAGGCGGACCGTACCCGCAAGCTCGATTTCGAGGAGATCACCATCCCGCCGGGGCCGCGGCTCGGCAACGTCGTGATCGAGGCGAAGAAGCTGCAGAAGGGCTTCGACGGCCGCTCGCTGATCGACGGGCTGAGCTTCACGCTTCCGCCCAACGGCATCGTCGGCGTCATCGGCCCGAACGGTGTGGGCAAGACCACGCTCTTCAAGACCATCGTCGGCCTCGAGCCGCTCGACGGCGGAGACCTCAAGGTCGGCGAGACGGTCAAGATCAGCTACGTCGACCAGTCGCGCGCGAACATCGACCCGCAGAAGACCCTCTGGGAGGTGGTCTCGGACGGCCTCGACATCATCACGGTCGGCAAGACCGAGATCCCGTCGCGCGCCTACGTGTCGAAGTTCGGCTTCAAGGGTCCGGACCAGCAGAAGAAGGCCGGCGTGCTCTCCGGTGGTGAGCGCAACCGTCTCAACCTCGCGCTCACGCTCAAGGAGGGCGGCAACCTGCTGTTGCTCGACGAGCCGACCAACGACCTCGACGTGGAGACGCTGCAGTCGCTCGAGAACGCGCTTCTCGAGTTCCCCGGCTGCGCTGTGGTCATCACGCACGACCGCTGGTTCCTGGACCGCATCGCGACCCACATCCTCGCCTACGAGGGCACCGACGAGGACCCCGACCAGTGGTACTGGTTCGAGGGCAACTTCGAGGCATACGAGGCGAACAAGATCGAGCGACTCGGCGCCGAAGCGGCGCGGCCGCACCGTACCGCCTACCGCAAGCTCACGCGTGACTGACAACGGCGACGCGGCGGTCGCAGCCACCGGAAGCGACCGCCGCCTGCACATCCCCATCCACCTGCGGTGGGGTGATCTCGACGCGTTCAACCATGTCAACAACACGTCGATGCTGAAGCTCCTCGAAGAGGCGCGCGTGCGAGCGTTCTGGCTTCCGGAGCCCGGCGAGGACGCGCCGGCAACGGCGGTGCTCGATTCGAGCATCTTCAGCGGCATGCTGACACTCATCGCGCGGCAGGAGATCGAGTACCTGGCCCCTGTGCCGTATCAGCGGCACCCGCTGGACGTGCAGATGTGGTTCGGCAAGCTCGGCGGCTCGAGCATCGAGGTCTGCTACGAGGTCTACAGCCCGATCGAGTCGGGTGACGCGGGGCGCACGCTGTACGCACGAGCCACCACGGTGATCGTGAAGGTGGATGCTGAGACCGGGCGCCCCCTCCGACTCACGAGCGAGGAGCGCGCGGCGTGGGGGCCCTACGTCGGCGAGCCGATCCGCTACGCCCACCGGCACTGACCAGCCTCGCGGTCTCCCGCTCAGCCGGCGTCGCTTCCGGCGGACGGGACGCGGATCATGATCTCCTGTGCGACGTTGGCCATCAGCGTGCCGTCCGCGGCATAGATCCGGCCTGACGCGAGGCCGCGGCCGCCGCGGGCGCTCGGCGACTCCTGGACGTACAGCATCCATTCGTCGACGCGTCCGAAGCGGTGCCACCACATCGCGTGGTCGAGGCTCGCGACCTTCAGTCCCGGCGTCGCCCACGAGACGCCGTGCGCGCGGAGGATCGACTCCTGGATCGTCAGGTCGCTGAGGTACGCGAGCGCGGCGCGGTGGATCGCGGGGTCGTCGGGGATCGGTCGGCGAATGCGCATCCAGACCGCCTGACGTGGCGCCTTCTGCGCGTCGGCCGCGACGTAGATCGGGGCGGGGATGTGCCGCAGATCGACCGGCCGGTCGGTGAAGAGGCGCTTCGACATCGGGTGCAGGCCGCCGAGGTGTGCTTCGATGTCGGGCAGATCCTCCGGCGCGGGCACGCCCTCCGGCATGGGTTCCTGGTGATCGAGTCCGGGGTCCTCGTCCTGGAACGACGCGATCATCGAGAAGATCGGCACGCCCTCCTGGAATGCCTGCGTCCGCCGCGTGGAGAACGATCGACCATCGTGGATGCGGTCGACCGAGAAGGTGATGCCCTTCGTCGAATCGCCCGGCCGCAGGAAGTACCCGTGCATGGAGTGCACGATCCGCTCCTCGGGGATCGTCCGCGATGCGGCGACGATCGACTGCGCGAGCACCTGACCGCCGTAGACGCGGCCCAGCGGCATCGACTGCGATGCGCCGGTGAAGATGTCCTCCGTGGTGCGCGCGTCGGACGCGCTCAGATCGATGACCGACAGCATCGACGCGACCGGATCCTTCTCCGGCGCCGTCTCGGCGTTCGGCTCGACATCCACGGGTGCTCCTCTCCGGGGCGGCGGCCGCCCGTAGGTCCGCTTGGTAGCTTAGAGGGCGATGTCACCGCGCCTGTTGCTCGCCGATCCCGAGTCCGCCGCCGACGCCCTCACCTTCGCGGGTCGGGCAGCGCGCTTCACCGTCGAAGGCGTCCGGCTGCAGGCGGCAGCCGGGGTCCTGGCGATGACAGCCGCGCCGCTCGCGCCGCGCGGCTTCGGCGATCCGACGCCCACGGTCCTCGCGCTGCGCTCGCTCGGGGCAGACCCCGAGCTGGTCTGCGACCTCGTGGTGGAGGCATCCGCACTCTCCGCCGCCGTCGACGATCCGCGAGCGCTCACGCTCCCCGAGACCGCCCTCTCACCTGCATGGGCCGGAATCACTCCGCCGCGCAGCGGCTGGGACGCCCGGCCCGGGATCGAGGCTTCGACGCTCGCAGCGAAGGCGCAGGGCGGGATCGCGCGCGTCGCCGACACGGTGCCGACGGATGCCGGCGAGGACGTGGTGCGCACCGTCCGCGCCGCGGTGTGGGGGGTGCCGGACGAGGAGCTGGGCGGCCTCCCGCTCGGCGTCGCGTTCGCGGCCCTGAGCCTCGGGTTCATCAGCGGAAGCGAGACCGCCCGGGTCTTCGCGAGCGGTCCGTGGACGCGTGTGAGTCTCAGCCGCGGCCACGTGCTGGTGCGCGGGCCGGTGGCGACCGGCCTCACTCCGGTGCGGCGGACGGGGTCTTCGGCGAGCTGACGCAGGTGCCGCGGCTCAGCCGCGATCTCGCGGCGAGACGATCCGGAACATGCCCGCCATGTCGCCGCGATCGAATCCCCGGGAGCGATAGAGCGCGTCACCCTCGGCGGTCGCGAAGAGTCCCACGAACGCGTCGGAAGGCGCATGAGCCGCGACCCACTCGAGAAGCCGGTCGAGGAGCCGGGCCCCGAGCCGTTCGCCCTGCGCCTCGGGCACCACGGCCAGATCCTGCACGTAGAAGTACTTCACTCCGTCCCCGACGAGGCGACCCATGCCGATCGCCCGGCCGTCCCGGAGCGCGACGACGCCTGCCGTCGAGCCGGACAGCGACGCGTCGATCGTGTCCCAGTCGAACGCGTGGGTCCAGCCCACGGCCTCGGCGATCTCCCGGTGCTCGGCGGCGGTTGGCACCCGATCGGCGAACGCCACAGCAGACGTGGTCATATCGCCCCCGCCGCCGCGCGCCCGGCGGTCCGCCCGGAGAAAAGGCATCCGCCAACGAACGTGCCCTCGAGCGCGCGGTAGCCGTGGATCCCGCCTCCGCCGAAGCCGCTCGCCTCGCCCGCCGCGTAGAGGCCGGGCACCGGCTCGCCGCCGGCGCCGAGTGCGCGCCCCGAGAGATCGGTCTCGATGCCTCCGAGCGACTTGCGCGTGAGCACGTGCAGCTTCACGGCGATGAGCGGTCCGGACTTCGGGTCGAGGATCCGGTGAGGGCTGGCGGTGCGGATGAGCCGGTCGCCGCGGAAGGCGCGTGCCGAGCGCAGCATCGCGATCTGGGCATCCTTCGTGAAGTCGTTGTCGATCTCGCGGTCGCGAGCCTCGACCTCGAAGCGGACGCGATCGGCGTCCAGTACGTCGCCACCGGGGAGCGCCCGCATGCCCGCGATGAGGTCGTCGAGGTTGTCCCGCACGACGAAGTCGGCGCCGCGATCCATGAACGCCTGCACGGGACCTGCGGCGCCCTTGCCGAGGCGCGACTTCGCGAGGAGCTTGACATCCTTCCCGGTGAGGTCGGGGTTCTGCTCGCTGCCGGAGAGCGTGAACTCCTTCTCGATGATCTTCTGCGACAACACGAACCACGAGTGATCGTGGCCGGTCGCCCGCAGGTGGGCGAGCGTCCCGAGCGTGTCGAACCCGGGGAAGAGCGGCACCGGCAGACGGTTGCCCGTCGCGTCGAGCCACACCGACGAGGGACCCGGAAGGATGCGGATGCCGTGGTCCGGCCAGATCGGATCCCAGTTCTGGATGCCCTCGACGTAATGCCACATGCGGTCGCCGTTGATCAGTCGTGCACCCGCCGCGGCGGAGACCGGCTGCATCGAGCCGTCGACGTATGCGGGCACGCCGGTCACCATCGTCGCCGGGGGAGTGCCGAGCCGCTCGGGCCACCACTGGCGCACGAGGTCGTGATTGCCGCCGATGCCGCCGGACGAGACGATGGTCGCGGCAGCGGAGACGGTGAAGGTGTCGACGGTCTCGCGCGAGCTGGCGACACCCCGCGCCGCCCCGGAAGGTGCCAGCACATCCCCGGCCGCGCCGGTGACGACGCCGTCCTCGACGGTCAGCGACGTGACGCGGTGGCGGGGCAGGATCGTCACGCGGCCGTCGGCCTCGCCCGCCTCCACCGCCGCCTGGAACGGAGCGACGATCCCCGGGCCCGTTCCCCAGGTGATGTGGAAGCGCGGCACCGAGTTGCCCGGACCGGTCGCGGTGTACCCGCCGCGCTCTGCCCAGCCGACGATGGGGAAGAAGCCGACGCCCTTCTCGCGCAGCCACGCCCGCTTCTCTTCGTGGGCGAACTGCAGGTACGCCTCGGCCCACCGCCGCGGCCACAGGTCTTCGTCGCGGTCGAACCCGGCGTTGCCGAACCAGTCCTGGCGGGCGAGCTCCAGCGAGTCGTGGATTCCCAGCCGACGCTGCTCGGGCGAGTCGATGAAGAACAGCCCGCCGAACGACCACCACGCCTGGCCGCCGAGGTTCGACCGCGGCTCCTGATCGACGATCGTGACCCGCTTGCCGGCGGCGACCGCCTCCGCGGCCGCGACGAGGCCGGAGAGTCCCCATCCGATGACCAGGATGTCGGTGTGGTGGGCGGCGGGCATGTCGACTCCTTCGTCGGCGAGGGGTGGGTCGGACCGGATGGCTCAGCGAGCGGGGTCGGTGTCCGCCGGCGGTGTTGCCGTGACGGGGAAGGATGCCGCGGCCCGGGCTCCCGCGGCGGGTCCGATGCCCGAGGGCTCGAAGGTATTCACCATGGCATACGCGGCGCGCTGGAGGTAATCCCAGAGCGTCGCCTCGTGCAGCGGCGGCAGATGCAGCTCGTCGACGGCGACGCGCATGTGTGCGAGCCAGCGGTCGCGCGCGTCGGGATCGACGTGGAACGTCGCATGGCGCATGCGGAGCCGGGGGTGCCCGCGCTCCTGGCTGTACGTCGTCGGACCGCCCCAGTACTGCTCGAGGAACAGCGTGAGCCGCTCCTTCGCAGGTCCGAGGTCCTCCTCGGGATACATCGGCCGGAGCACCTCGTCGTCGGCGACGCCGCGGTAGAAGGCATCGACGAGCCGCGCGAAGGTGTCGTGCCCGCCGACTTCGTCGTAGAAGCTCAGCGGCGTCGGGGTCGCATCATCCGTCATGGCGTTCCTCCGAGGGTCGTGCCGGACTCGTCGGCCGGGGGCGGCGACGACGGCTTCTTGGGCGTTCGCTTCGGCTTCCACACGGCGCGATCCGGCGTCGACGCGGGAACCGGCGTGGGCTTGGTCTTCGGCGGGTTGGCGCCGCGCACGCGCTGAGCCCCCTCGAGCCCGCTGGGCATGACCGCGGTGAGCGCGGGCAGCGTGATGCCCATCTCGTCGATCGTGTGCTTCAGGCGCATGCGCAGCTCGCGCGCGACGTCGTCCTTCGCATTCGCGCGCGTCTTCATGACGAGACGGATGACGAGCGCGTCGCCCGAGATCGACTCGAGGCCCCACACCTCGGGCTGCTCGAGGATCCGCGTGCGCCACTTCGGGTCCTTCGCGAGCTCCTTGGCGGTGTCGAGCATCGCCTTCTCGACCTCTCCGATGTCGGAGTCGGTCGCCACCGAGAGGTCGAGGATGACCCGGGACCAGCCCTGCGACAGATTGCCGATGCGGGTGATCTCGCCGTTGCGCACGTACCAGAGGGTTCCGTTGACGTCGCGCACGTGCGTCACGCGGACGCTCACGTACTCGACGATGCCGGTCGCCAGTCCGAGGTCGACGACGTCGCCGATCCCGACCTGGTCCTCGGCGACGATGAAGATGCCGTTGAGCACGTCCTTGACGATGTTCTGGGCACCGAAGCCGAGACCCGCGCCGATGGCGGCGGTGAGGAGCGTCAGCGACCCGAGAGCCGTCGGCGCCAGCACGTTGATGATCAGCAGCAGCGCGATGATCACGACCGTCACGTTGACGATGTTCGTGAGGATCGATCCGAGCGTCCGCGTGCGCTGGACGAGTCGCACCGATGCGAGCGGTGACCGCTCGAGGGCCTGGGTGTCGTCGACGTTCGCCTTGTTCTTGGCCCCGTTGACGATGCGGCCGACGACGCGGTGGATCACGAATCGCAGGATCCACACCACGAGCACCGCGCCGACGATGATGCCGGCGACGGTCAGGAGGTTCCAGCCGGCCCTGACGAAGAACTCGCCGACCCCCTGCCAGAATTCGACGTCTGCGATGGTCGGCTCGTCAGGAGGCGTGGTGTCGAAGGGGACGCGAATCATCGTGACGATCCTAACGAGGTGAGCACGCGCTCAGCCTGGGCGGCGCTCAGGTTGTGGACCACCCGCCGCCGTCTGCGGAGCGGATGCATCGACGAGCCGGTGGCGGTGGGCGAGGATCACCGCCTGCACCCGGTCGCGCGCCCCGATCTTGGCCAGCACGCGGCCGACGTGCGTCTTGACGGTCGACTCGCTCAGGAACAGTTCGCGTGCGATCTCGGCGTTGTTCATCCCGCGCGCGATCGCGATGAAGACCTCCCGTTCGCGGTGGGTCAGCTCCGCCGTCGGGTCGCCGGCCGGGGTCGCGGGTTCCGCCACCGGCGGCGCCGCATGGAGCCGGTCGATGAGTCGGCGGGTGACCGACGGCGCGAGCACGGCGTCGCCCCGGTGCACGGCCCGGATGGCCGCGATGAGCTCCGAGCGGTGCGCGTCCTTGAGGAGGAACCCGCTCGCGCCGGCGTCGAGCGCGCCCACGGCGTACTCGTCGAGGTCGAACGTGGTGAGGACGAGAACGCGCGTCGCGGGGTGAGCGGCGACGATCGACCGGGTGGCCGCGATGCCGTCGGTGCGCGGCATCCGTATGTCCATCAGGACGACGTCGGGGGCGTGCGCGGCGACGGCGCGCACCGCCTCGTCGCCGTCGGCCGCCTCGCCCACGACGGCGACGTCCGGCTCGGCCTCGAGCACGAGGCGGAAGCCGAGCCGGATCAGCTCCTGGTCGTCGACCAGGAGAACGCGGATGGGTGTCGTCATGGTCCGTGCTCCTCAGGGTGGGCCTCAGCGCTCGCGTGCGCCGGCAGGGGGAGCGAGGCCCGCACCGTCCACCGGCGGCCGTCGGCCGGTCCGACCTCCAGCGTCCCACCCACGTGCGCCGCGCGCTCGCGGAGCCCCGGGAGGCCGAACCCGGCGCGTCCCGGCGGGTCCGCAGCATCCGTACGTGGCCGCACCCCGTCGTTGACGATGCCGAGTTCGACCGCATCCGCCCGAACGGCGATCCGCACGTCGATCGTCGTGGCGAGCGGTGCGTGCCGCATCGCGTTGGTGAGCGACTCCTGCACGATGCGCGCCACCGCGAACCGCACCTCCGCCGGCACATCGTCGAGGCGGCCCTCGACATGCAGCACGACCGGGAATCCGGCCCGCTGCGCGGACTCGACCGCGTCGGCGACGGACGCCGACTCGATCGGCGCGAGGGGCGCGTCGGGGGAGAGCTCGGGGTCGCGCAGCACGCCGAGCATCGCGCGCATCTCGGTGAGCGCACCACGAGCCGTGCCGGCGATCTGCCCCGTGACGGCGCGGGCGCGCTCCGGATCGGATGTCGCGGTCGCCCCCTCCGCGAGGGCGACGATCACCGTGAGGTTGTGCGAGACGATGTCGTGCATCTCCCGAGCGATGCGCGTTCGCTCCGCGGCGGCGCCCAGACGCGCCTGCTGGTCGCGTTCGACGAGCAGCTGGCGCGATCGGTCGATCAGCGCCTCCAGATACCGTCGGCGGTTGCCGACGTTGATGCCGATCAGTGCGCCGAAGAGCATGGCGACCAGGCCGGACACGAGGGTGGTCACGAGCAGGCTGAGCTCCGATGGCGAGCCGAGCGCGGCCGTCGCCGTGGCCAGAGCGACGGCGACGGCGGCGACGCCGAAGGCGATCCAGCAGGCACGCGCCGACCGGTACACCGCCACGGCGTACAGCGCGAAGGCGGGTAAGAGGTGCGTCGCGGGAACGAGACTCGGCGGCAGCGCGATCGACGGGAGCACGCACGCAGCGAAGACGAGGAGGGGCCGCGTGCGGCGGAACATGAGGGCGCCGCACGCGAGGATCACCAGCACGACCGCGATCCACGTCTGGGCGACGGTCGGCTGCGTCGGGAAGCCCGAGCGGAAGGTCGCCACCGGCAGGGACAGCAGCAGCGCCGCGCCCGCGACGATCGCGTCCGTCACGCGAGGGTGCCGTGCCCAGAAGCGCCGGAAGACGCCCGGCGGCCTGGCTGGCGGGTCGCGGCATTCGGTCGACTCTACGCGTCGCGGCCGCGCAGCACCGCCCAGCCGCCGATGAGGGGCACGATGCCCCAGGCGGCCAGTGTGAGGAGAGGCACGGCGAGGTCCTCGGCGCCCGGAGCGGTCACGGCCGCCGCGGCGTTCATCGGCAGATACTCAGCGAGGTCGGCGATCCAGCTCCAGCTCTCACCGAACATCCCGAAGAGGCTGAACACGATGGGCAGCACGAACAGCACGCCGACCGTCACCGCGATGGCGCCGGCGCCGTTGCGCAGGATGAACCCGAACCCGAGGCCGATGAGGGTGAAGACCACCATCGACAGCACGCCCAGCGCGAGCGGCACGATCGACTGCGCGGGCTCCGACCAATCGATCCCCTCGGCGAGGAACGGGGCGGTCGCCGCGATCGCGACGGCGTAGGTCACGACGGTCGTCAGCGCGATGAGCACCCCGACGACGACGGCCTTCGCCACCACGACCGCTCCGCGGCGCGGCTCGGCGGTGAGGGTGGAGCGGATCATGCCGGTCGAGTACTCGCCGGTGATGACGATCGCGCCGAGGATGCCGGCGACGAGCATCGTGAACTGCGTCGGCGAGAGGATCGCGCTGACCGCGGGGAATCCGCCGCCGAACTGGGCGGACGCCGACGCGATCATCATCGAGATGCCGATCGACAGCAGGGCGGTGATCCCGAGCGACCACCAGGTCGAGCGGAGCGTCGTGATCTTGATCCACTCGCTGTGCAGCAGGCGGGCGAAGCTCAGGCGGTGGGGCGAGGCGGCGCGGGTGCCGCCGAGGTCGGCACGCGTGGCGGGGGCGAGGGCGGTCATGCGATCTCCTTGGAGGTGTACTCGACGGCGTCGCCGGTGAGCGCGAGGTAGGCGTCTTCCAGCGATCCGGTGCGGGAGGTGAGCTCGTGGACGGGGATGCCGAGCGAGGCGGCGAGGTCGCCGATCGACGCGGCGGTGACGCCCGAGATCTCGGCGACGCCGGGGGACGACGCCGTCACGGTGACGTCGGGGCCGGCGAGGGCGGCGACGAGCTCCGACAGACGGGGCGAGCGCACGATCACGTTGTTGGCCGTCCATGCCTGCACGAGCTCCGACAGCTCGGCATCGGCGAGCACCTGGCCGCGGCCGAGGACGATCACGTGGTCGGCTGTCTGCGCCATCTCGCTCATGAGGTGGCTGGAGAGGAGCACGGTGCGCCCCTCCGCCGCGAGGTGGCGCACGAACTGACGCACCCACCGCACCCCCTCGGGGTCGAGTCCGTTCACCGGCTCGTCGAGGATGAGCGTGCGGGGGTCGCCGAGCAGCGCGGCGGCGATGCCGAGGCGCTGGCCCATGCCGAGCGAGAACTTGCCCGCCCGCTTGCCGGCGACGGACTGGATGCCGGTGAGCTCGATCACCTCGTCGACGCGTGCCCGCCCGATGCCGTGCGTCGCCGCCATCGCGCGCAGGTGGTTGCGGGCCGAACGGCCGGTGTGCACCGCTTTCGCGTCGAGCAGCACTCCGACCTCGGTCAGCGGCGAGCGCAGGCGCGCGTAGTCCTGGCCGGCGACGGTCACGGTGCCGGACGTGGGACGGTCGAGACCGACGATCATCCGCATGGTGGTCGACTTGCCGGCGCCGTTCGGGCCGAGGAAGCCGGTGACCTTCCCCGGCTGCACGGTGAACGACACGTTGGACACCGCGGTCTTGTCTCCGAAGCGCTTCGTGAGCTGTTCTGCAACGATCATGCCCACCACGCTATGAGTCAGCTGTGCCCGCGCGCGTCAGCCTTCGGGATGAACAGTCGGCGACGGAGTGGTACCACGGTGCCGAACACGACGGATGCCTCGACCCGGCCGTCTGGCCGGGTCGAGGCATCCGTCGATTCGACTACTGGGCGTCGCGGTCCTGCACAGACAGCGCGCGCTCGACGCCGGCGAGGTTCTCGGCGACGAGGCGGCGCAGAGCCGGGGCGGCGTCGGCGTTCGCCTCGAGCCACGCGCGGGTCGCGTCGCGCAGTGCGACGTCGGCGAGCGGGGCCGGGTAGAGGCCGACGATGAGGTACTGCGCGATCTGGTAGGTGCGCGAGTCCCAGATGGGCAGCAGTGCGTCGAAGTACCGCGCGACGAACTCACCGAGCAGGTCGCGGCCGGCCGGGTGCACGAAGCCGAGCGCCGCGGCGCGGACGATCGTGTTCGGCTGGTCGTCGCTGTCGACGAGCGACGACCACGCGGCCGCCTTCGCCTCGGCCGACGGCAGCGCCGCCTTGGCCTGCGCAGCGAATTCGCCGCCCTTGGCGGTGTTGTCGGCTTCGAGCGCCTCGTCGATGTCGGCCGCCGTGACGACGCCGCCCGCGGCGAGGGAGACGAGCAGCTGCCACGACAGGTCGGTGTCGATGGCGAGACCGTCGAAGGCCAGCTCGCCGTCGCGCACCTGACGGACCTTCTCCCACTGGCCGGGGGTCGCCGCGGCGGACGCGAACGCGGTGACGAACTGCAGCTGGCTGTCGCTGCCGGCTTCGGCGCCCTCGGCCAGCTGGAGCAGCGCGTCGGCGACCTTCGCACGAGTGACATCCCGCTTCTCCGGCGCGACGTACGAGTTCGCGGCGAGCTGCAGCTGCGCGAGGGTCGTGCGGACGGTGGTCGACTCGGTCTCGGCGCCGATGTTTCGCAGCACCAGGTCGACGTAGTCGGAGGCGGATGCCTCGGCGTCGCGCGTCTGGTCCCACGCGGCACCCCACACCAGCGAGCGGGCGAGCGGGTCGCTGATCTTGCCGAGGTGGTCGATCGCGGTCTGAAGCGACTGGTCGTCGAGGCGGATCTTCGCGTAGGCGAGGTCCTCGTCGTTCAGGAGCACGAGCGCGGGGCGCTTCAGGCCCTTGAGCTCGGGCACCTCGGTGAGGTCGCCGTCGACGTCGAGCTCGATGTGGTGCACACGCACGAGCGCCTCGCCACGCAGCTCGTAGAAGCCGACGCCGAGGCGATGCGGCCGGATCGTCGGGTAATCGGCCGGCGCCGTCTGCACGATCGCGAAGCGCGTGATGTTCCCGTCGACATCCGTCACGACCTCGGGCGAGAGCGTGTTGACGCCGGCCGTCTCGAGCCACTTCTTCGACCACGTCGACAGCTCACGACCGCTGGTCGCCTCGAGTTCGGCGAGCAGGTCGCCCACCTCGGTGTTCGACCACTCGTGCTTCTTGAAATAGGCGGCGACCCCGGCGAAGAACGCCTCGATGCCGACCCACGCCGCCAGCTGCTTGAGCACCGAGCCGCCCTTGGCGTACGTGATGCCGTCGAAGTTGACCTGCACGTCCTCCAGGTCGTTGATCTGCGCGACCACGGGGTGCGTCGACGGGAGCTGGTCCTGGCGGTACGCCCAGGTCTTCTCCATCGCGTTGAACGTGGTCCACGCCTCGGTCCACTCGGTCGCCTCGGCGGTGGCGATCGTCGACGCCCACTCGGCGAACGACTCGTTGAGCCACAGGTCGTTCCACCACTTCATGGTGACGAGGTCGCCGAACCACATGTGGGCGAGCTCGTGGAGGATCGTGACGACGCGACGCTCCTTGACGGCGTCCGTCACCTTAGAGCGGAAGACGTACGTCTCGGTGAACGTGACCGCCCCCGCGTTCTCCATGGCGCCCGCGTTGAACTCGGGCACGAAGAGCTGGTCGTACTTGGCGAACGGGTAGGCGTAGTCGAACTTCTCCTCGAAGTACGAGAAGCCCTGACGCGTCTTGTCGAAGATGTAGTCGGCGTCGAGGAACTGCCACAGGCTCTTGCGGCCGTAGACACCGAGCGGGATGACCCGGCCCGACGCGCTCGTCAGCTCCGAGAACGTCGCCTCGTACGGACCGGCGATGAGGGCCGTGATGTACGACGAGATGCGCGGCGTCGGCTCGAAGCGCCAGGTCGCGGTGCCGTCGCCGTGCTTCTTGGGCTCGGGGGTGGGGGAGTTGGAGACGACCTTCCACGGCTCGGGCGCCGTCACGGTGAACGCGAACGTCGCCTTCAGGTCGGGCTGCTCGAACACCGCGAACACGCGGCGCGAGTCGGGCACCTCGAACTGCGAGTACAGGTACACCTCGCCGTCGACGGGGTCGACGAAGCGGTGCAGGCCCTCGCCGGTGTTCGTGTAGAGGCAGTCCGCGTCGATGACGAGCTCGTTGTCGGCGGCGAGGTCGTCGAGCGCGATGCGCGAGTCGGCGAACACGGCCGCCGGGTCGATCGAGCGGCCGTTGAGGGTGATCTCGCGCACCTCGCGCGCGATCAGGTCGATGAACGTCGCGGCACCGGGCGTCGCGGTGAAGCGGACGACGGAGCGGGATCCGAAGACCTCGGCGCCCTTCGTCAGGTCGAGCGCGACCTCGTACGACTGCGTGTCGACGATCGCGCGGCGCTCCTGCGCCTCGATGCGGGTGAGGTTCTCTCCAGGCACTGCTGTGGCTCCCATGGGTGAGGATGACGGAGGTGGTCGATCGGCTCGTCGCACGAGCGCTCGATCCGGCGGCCGCCACCAGCGCTGCTGGCACCGATGACAACCGGACCAGCCTATGCCAGCGAACCGGCGAACGCCCGATCCCGTGGCTGAAAGCACGCGTGCGCGGTGTCAGGATGGAGGGGTGACCTCTCCCGAGCAGCACGTCGTCCCGTTCGCCTCTCCCGCCGCCGCCTCCGGCGCCCCGTACGTCGAGGAGCCCGTCGCGTACGACGGCATCCTCCTCGCAGGCTTCGGCGGTCCGGAGGGCCAGGACGACGTCATCCCCTTCCTCCGCAATGTCACACGGGGGCGCGGCATCCCCGACGAGCGCCTTGAGGAGGTCGCGCACCACTACCGCCACTTCGGCGGCGTGAGCCCCATCAACGCGCAGAACCGCGCGCTCAAGGCGGCCCTCGAGGCCGAGCTCGCGCGCCGGGCGATCGATCTCCCCGTGTACTGGGGCAACCGCAACTGGGCTCCCTACCTCGGCGAGGCGGTGACGGATGCTGCGGCCGCCGGTCGCACGAACCTCCTGGCGCTCGCGACCAGCGCCTATTCGTCGTTCTCGAGCTGCCGTCAGTACCGCGAGGACTTCGCCCGCGTGCTCGCCGAGACGGACCTCGAGGGCCGGGTCACCATCGACAAGGTGCGACAGTTCTTCGACCACCCGGGCTTCGTGCAGCCGTTCGTCGACGGCGTGCGCGACGCGGTGGCCGGCTTCCTCGCCGACGGCATCGCGCCGGAGGCCGTGCGCGTGCTGTTCTCGACCCACAGCATTCCGACGGCGGATGCTGAGCGCTCCGGGCCGCGCGAGGGCGACGAGCTGCACCGCGATCTGGGCGACGGCGGCGCCTACGCCGCGCAGCACCTCGCGGTGGCCGAGGTCGTCATGGCCGCCGTCGCCGCCGAGGTCGCCGGAGCCGACCGCGTCGCGTGGGACCTCGTCTACCAGTCGCGGTCCGGCCCGCCCACGCAGCCGTGGCTCGAGCCCGACATCAACGACGTCATCGCGGAGCTTCCCGGCGCGGGCGTCGAGGCCGTCGCGATCGTGCCCGTCGGTTTCATGAGCGACCACATGGAGGTGCTGTGGGACCTCGACACCGAGGCGATGGATGCCGCCGCCGAGGTCGGCATCCGGGCGGTGCGCACGCCCACGCCCGGCGTCGACCCGGTCTTCGTGGCGGGCCTCGTCGACCTCGTCCAGGAGCGACTCGACGGCACGCCTGCGACGGAGCGGCCGCACGCGACGGACCTCGGTCCCTGGTTCGACGTCTGCCGCCCCGCCTGCTGCGAGAACGTCCGCGCAGGCTTCAAGCCGGCCGCCGCCGGCATCGCTCCCTGAACCCGGTCGACGCCGCTGCGGCCGCAGCATCCGTTCCCCCACCAGCCCTCTCTAGGATTGAGCCCATGCGCATCCACATCGCGACCGATCACGCCGGCCTCGAGTTCTCGACGCAGCTGCAGCACCACCTGGCGGCCGCCGGTCACGACGTCGTCGACCACGGGCCGATCGAGTACGACCCGCTCGACGACTACCCGGCGTTCTGCATCCGCGCCGCCCAGGCCGTGGTCCGCGACCAGGCCGCAGGCGTCGAGGCGCTCGGCGTCGTCTTCGGCGGGTCGGGCAACGGCGAGCAGATCGCCGCGAACAAGGTCGTGGGGGTCCGCGCCGCCCTCGCCTGGAGCATCGCCACCGCCGAGCTCGCCCGCGAGCACAACGACGCCAACGTCATCGCGATCGGCGCCCGCCAGCACACCTTCGAGGAGGCGGCGACCTTCATCGACCGCTTCATCGCGACGCCGTTCTCGGGCGAGGAGCGCCACGCGCGCCGCATCGCCCAGCTCGCCGCCTACGAGGAGGACGGCGCCCTCGAGCCCGACCCCCGTGCCACTGCCGGGCAGCCGGACGTCCTCGCCGCCGACGACAGCTCGTTCGACCCCGAAGCCGGCTGAGCCGTGCCCGAGGGGCATTCCGTCCATCGCATCGCGCGCCAGTTCGACCGCAACGTCGTCGGCCGCACCGTCGCGGCGTCGAGCCCGCAGGGACGCTTCGTCGAGGGCGCGGAGATCCTGAGCGGCCGCACCGCGACGTCGGTGCAGGCGGTCGGCAAGCAGATGTTCCTCGAGTTCGACGACGATCTCTGGCTGCGGGTGCACCTCGGAATGTACGGGGCGTGGGACTTCGCCGGCGAGATCCTCGTGGACCCGACGATCGCGTCCGCGAACGGACGGATGGGCCAGACGAATCAGCGCGGCACCGACCTCGCGGACCCGATCCTCGACAGCGCGGGGGAGAACTCGCTGACCTCGATCGGTGCTCCGCGCCGCACACGTGTGCACGTGCGCATGTCGGAGCAGACCACGGGGCTCGCCGACGAGGGCGACGAGTGGCCGCCGCCCGTGGTCGGCCAGGTGCGCCTGCGCCTGCTCACGGACGTGACGTGCGCCGACCTGCGCGGACCGACGGCGTGCGAGCTGCAGACCCCCGACGAGGTCGCCGCCACGATCGCCAAGCTCGGCCCCGACCCGCTCGTCGACGATGTCGCCGAGGGCGAGGAGCGCTTCATCTCGGTCGTCCGCCGCAAGCCGACGTCCATCGGTCTGCTGCTGATGGATCAGAACGTCGTGAGCGGCATCGGCAACGTCTACCGGGCGGAGCTGCTGTTCCGGGCGCGCCAGAATCCCCACACGCCGGGGCGCGACGTCCCCGAGGAGGTCGTGCGCGACATCTGGCGGGACTGGGTGCGGCTGCTCGCCATCGGCGTCGAGACCGGGCAGATGATGACGATGGACGACCTCGACCCCGAGGCTTACCGTGCGGCGATGGCCAGCCGCGACGATCGACACTGGGTCTACCACCGCGCGGGTCTGCCGTGCCGGGTGTGCGGCACGGCGATCGTGGTCGAGGAGGCCGCGGGGCGCAAGCTGTACTGGTGCCCGAACTGCCAGGCCTGAACGCGCGGCCGCGTGGCCGGGGCCGCCAATAGGCTGGGCGCATGCGTCAGAACCCGAGCTTCGCGATGTCGGATGTGGGCGAGATCCGCCGGCTCATCGAGCACAACCCGTGGGTGACGATCGTCTCCCAGGCCGACTCCGGGCTGGTCGCCTCGCACTACGCCGTGCTGCTCGATGCCGATCGCGAGGACCTCACGATCGTGGGCCACGTCGGCAAGCCCGACGACCTCATCCACGGCCTCGGCGAGCGCGAGCTGCTCGTCGTCGTGCAGGGCCCGCACGGCTACATCTCGCCCGGCTGGTACGGCGACGTGCAGAGCGTCCCGACCTGGAACTTCGTGTCAGCGCACCTCAGCGGCGTCCCCGAGCTGCTGACGCCGGAGGAGAACCTCGAGGTGCTCGAGCGTCTCGTCGCGCGCTTCGAGAGCGGCCTGGCGCAGCCTCGCCTGATGTGGGAGCCGCCGAACGACCCGGAGTTCGTGCGCCGGCTCGAGAAGGGCACGGTGGGCTTCCGGCTCACCCCCACGAAGGTCGTCGGCAAGCGCAAGCTGAGCCAGAACAAGCCCGACGAGACCGTCGAGACCGTGATCCTCGAACTGGGGGCCGGCGCGAGCCCGTACGCAGATCCCCGGCTCCCAGCCGAGATGCGCCGCGACCTCGAGACGCGGAAGGCCGCCCGATGACGGCGGCGCGCGGCGACGCCGTCGACGTCATCGCGAACGCCCGTCTGACCGGCTCCGATCGCACCGACCCGTTCGGCGCGGACCCGGTCGACGTGCACCTCGCCGAGGGGCTCGTGGTCGACATCGCGCCGGCCGGCGCGCTCCCGCGCGCGGGGCGGGTGCTCGACGCCGATGGCGGCTGGGTGATCCCCGGCCTGTGGGACCACCATGTCCACACCGTGCAGTGGGCGCTCTCCGCGGAGCGCGCGGCGCTGGGAGAGGCGTCGTCCGCGGCGCACGCCGCAGCGCTCATGGGTGCCGTGGCACCGCTGCCCGACGGCCGCCGGGTGGGCAGCGGCTTCCGCGACGCGTTCTGGTCCGACGCGCCCGACCTCGCTCTGCTCGACGCCGCGACGGGCGACGTGCCGACCTATCTCATCAACGCGGATGTGCACAGCGTGTGGCTCAACTCGGCGGCACTGCGGCGCGAGGGGTTCGAGCCCGACGGGTCGGGCCTCCTCCGCGAGGAGCCGGCGTTCGAGATCTCCCGCAGGCTCAACGCCGTCGATGCGTCGGTGTCGGACCCGCTCGTGGCGCGGATGGCGCAGGATGCCGCGTCCCGCGGGGTCGTGGGCATCGTCGACCTCGACATGTCGTGGAACGAGGACGCCTGGGCGCGTCGCCTCGCCGCCGGGTTCGACGCGCTGCGGGTCTCGTTCGGGATCTACCCCCAGTTCCTCGACCGGGCGGTCGCCGACGGACTTCAGACGGGGGATGCGGCCCGGGGTGCAGCATCCGATCTCGTCCGTGTCGGCCCCCTCAAGGTGATCACCGACGGGTCGCTGGGCACCCGCACGGCCGCGTGCTCCCACGCGTATCCGGACGACCCGCACAACCACGGCATGATCACCGTCGACCTCGCGACGCTGGTCGACCTGATGACGCGGGCGACGGCCGCGGGCATCGCGTCGGCGATCCACGCGATCGGCGACGTCGCGAACTCGCACGCGCTGGACGCATTCGCCGCGACGGGAGCGTGGGGGGCGATCGAGCACGCGCAGCTCGTCGCCCACGCCGACATCCCTCGCTTCGCCCGGCTGGGCGTCGGCGCGAGCGTCCAGCCGGAGCACGCGCTCGACGACCGCGACCTCACCGACACGGTGTGGGCGGGCCAGACGGCGCAGCCGTACCCGCTCCGCGCTCTCGCCGACACCGGCGCGAACCTGCTGTTCGGCTCCGATGCACCCGTCTCGCCCCTCGATCCGTGGGCGGCGATGGCCGCCGCCGTCTTCCGCACCCGCGGCGGACGCGACCCGTGGCAGCCGGCGCAGCGCGTCGATGCCGCGATCGCGCTGGGCGCATCGACGCGCGGCGGCTCCGCCGAGCCCGCGCGCATCGATCCGGGTGACGTCGCGGACCTCGCGATCTGCGAGCACGACCCTCTCGCCGTCGACGAGCCGGCGCTGCGGGGCATGCGGGTCGCCGCGACGCTCTTGGCGGGACGGCTCACGCACGTGGTGTGAGCGGCCGGAGGTCCGGGGGTCTGCCCCCGTGCCGGTTCGGGAGCACGTCGGATGCCGCAGCGACGCCGCCGCCCGGAAGCTGGGAGCATGAGTTCCGAGGGAGACACCGATGACCGCCGCCACCACTGAACCGGCCCCGCTCCAGCCGGTCGCATCCCGTCCCGCCGCCGGCTTCTGGGCCTCGTACGGACAGACGTGGGTGCGCACCCCCGGCAGCGCGCTGTACCTCCTCGCCGTGTTCGTGCTCGCCATGGTCTCGGTGAGCCTGCTCGCGGCGCTGTTCTGGACCGGCGTCGGACTGCTGATCCTCGTGATCGGGCTGCCGCTCATCGTGCTGACCCTGCTGATCGCGCGAGGGTTCGGCGTCGCGGACAGGTTCCTGCTGCTCCTGACAGGGCAGCCGGAGATCGCAGAGCCCGAGTGGAACCGCGACCGACCCGGCACCACCGGATTCTGGATGACGCTGACCCGCCCGATCCGCAACGCGCACTACTGGCTGTACCTCGTGCACGGCATGATCGTGAACCCGATCATCAGCACGATCTCCTTCACGCTCACGGTCGTGTGGCTGAGCGTCGGCCTCGGCGGTCTGACGTACTGGTTCTGGGGCCTCTTCCTGCCCCGCAGCTGGAACGCGGACGGCTCGGGCGGGGAGTGGGGTCACTACGTCGCCGACTTCCTGCCGTGGCTCTTCGGCGGCTGGTCGAGCTGGGCCGTGGAGGTCACGCTCTACCTCGTCGCCGGCATCCTCTTCACCTTCACGATGCCCTGGGTGCTCGGCGGACTCGCGCGCGGCCACCACGCGGTGGCGAAGGGCATGCTCGGCCGGTGGGAGTCCGACGAGCTCGCCGCCGAGGTGCGCGCCGAAGCCGCCGCGCGGGGCGCCGCGGTGCACGCCGAGGACGTCGCCCTCCGCCGACTCGAGCGCGACATCCACGACGGCCCGCAGCAGCGGCTGGTGCGCCTGCAGATGGACCTCGCCGCGCTGGAGCGGCGCGCGGAATCCGGGGACACGGATGCTGCCGCCGACCTCGCGCGCGAGGCCCGCGGCCACGCGAAGGCCGCGCTGGACGAGCTGCGCGCGCTGTCGAGCGGGGTCGCCCCGCCACTGCTGCAGGACCGCGGGCTCGCCGCCGCCCTGGACGCCGTCGCGACCGCGTCGCCCCTGTGGGTGGAGGTCGACGTCGACCCCGCGATCGACCGCGCCGTGAGCCAGGAGGTCGCCCGCACCGTCTACTTCGTCGTCGCCGAGCTGATGACGAACGCGGTCAAGCACTCCGGAGCGTCCGGGGTGACCCTGCGCGCCTCGCTGCGGCGCAACGCGGCCGGGGCGCCCACGCACCTCGACGTGTGGGTCGTCGACAACGGACGCGGCGGCGCGGTCATCGCGTCGGGCCACGGGCTCGAGGGACTGCGCGAGCGCGTCGCGGGGCTCCGCGGCGTGCTGGTCGTGACGAGCCCCGTGGGCGGGCCGACGTCCGTCGGCGCGCACATCCCGCTCACGGCCCTGCCATGACGGATCCCTATCCTGAGGGGATGGCCGCCTCGCCCGACACCGCACCGCTCCGCGTCGTCCTGTTCGAGGACTCGGTCCTCCTGCGCGAGGGGCTCGTCCGGCTCTTCGACGAGGCCGGGTACACGACCGCAGGCGCCTGGGGTGACGCGGACGACGTCGTGGCGCGCGTGCGGGACGCTCGGGCGGATGTCGCGATCCTCGACGTCCGCCTGCCGCCCGGCTTCCGCGACGAGGGGATCCGCGCGGCGCTGGCGGTGCGCGCGGCGCTCCCGGCCGTGGGCATCCTCGTCCTCAGCCAGTACGTCGAGGGCGTCTACGCGAAGGAGCTGCTCGCCGGCGGCGAGGGCGGCGTCGGCTATCTCCTGAAAGACCGCGTCACGTCCCTCGACGAGTTCACCGACGCCGTGCGCCGCGTCCGCGAGCGCGGCACGGTGCTCGACCCGCTCGTGGTGCAGGGCCTGCTGTCGGCGCGGCCCGATCCGCTGTCCACGCTCACGCCCCGGGAGCGCGACGTCCTGACGCTCATGGCGGAGGGTCGCAGCAACGCGAGCATCGCGCAGCGGCTGTTCATCGGCGTCGGAGCGGTGGAGAAGAACATCAGCGCGATCTTCGCGAAGCTCGGACTCGAGGAGTCGGGCACCGAGCACCGCCGGGTGCTCGCGGTGCTCGCGTTTCTGCAGCATCCGTGACACGACGAAAGCCCCCGGAGAACCGAGGGCTTCCGTCATGTCGTCTCGATCACTCAGCGAGGTGCGCGAAGAGGAACCAGCGGTCCTTCTCGAGCGACTCCTTGATGCCGATGGCGATGTCCTGGCTGGTGAGGTCGAACTCGTCGAGTCCGTCGATCGCGGCCTGCGTGTCGGCGATGACGGCGTCCATGTCGGAGATCACGTTGCGGATCAGCGAGTCCCACTGCGTGAAGCCGGCGGGCACCGCGCTCGACGTCTTCTGGGCGACCGTGCCGACGCGGGCGTCGATCGGGAGCCCGAGGGCCACGATGCGCTCGGCGGCCTGGTCTGCGCCGGCCTGCGCGTGCAGGACCACGGAGTCGAGCAGCTCGTGGATCGCGATGAAGTTCGCGCCGCGCACGTTCCAGTGCGCCTGCTTTCCGTTCACGGCCAGGGCCTGCAGACCCAGGACAACGGGGGTGAGGAACTGCGCCGTCGCGGCGGCGACGTCGGGGTTCGCTGCGGTTGCGGGGGTGGTCTGGGTGTTCGTCATTGTCTCTCGCCTCCATCGTTCGGAGGGTCGCTCAGCTCGGCGGTCGTCCTCCAGTGACTGCAACGCTACTCAGCGGGAACCATTCCGCAAGCAAGAGAAGGCTGGGCTAAACCGGGGAATCCGCGCGGTCGGTGCGGGCGAGCACCGCGACAGCGGCTAACGTCGATGCGTGCCTTCCGCCGATCACGACCTCGGACCGCAGCATCTGAGCGTTCCCGCCCAGACCGTGACCCGCGAGCCGCGCGATCGCTCGCCCGAACACGCGGAGCCCTCGCGATTCATCCCGCACGTGCAGGGACTGCGCGCCATCGCCGTGCTGGCCGTGGTGCTGTACCACTTCTGGCCCGGCCGGCTCACCGGCGGCTACATCGGCGTCGACATCTTCTTCGTGATCTCGGGCTTCCTCATCACCGCGCACCTGATGCGCGAGCTCACCGCGACCGGCACCGTCAGGCTGGGGCAGTTCTGGGCGCGGCGCGCGCGACGACTGCTCCCGGCATCCCTCCTCGTCCTGCTGTTCTGTGCGCTCGTCGTGATGTCGCCGTATCTCATGCCGACGTCGGCGCTGCCGAACGAGGTGCGCGAGATCCTCGCGTCGACGTTCTACGTCGAGAACTGGTACCTGGCTCTCAACTCGGCCGACTACCTCAACCACTCCGGTTCGCCCACCACGGTGCAGCACTACTGGTCGCTGTCGCTCGAAGAGCAGTTCTACGTCATGTGGCCGCTCATCATGCTGCTGGCCGCGTGGATCGGCGTGAAGTTCTTCCGCGGTGCCCGCCGGCGCGTGATCATCACGGCGCTCGGCATCGTGACCGTCGTCTCGTTCGTCTTCTGCGTCGTCTTCACGATCACGAACCCGGCGCCCGCGTACTTCGTCACGTTCGGCCGCATGTGGCAGTTCGGCGTCGGAGCGCTCATCGCACTGGTCCCGATGCTGCGGGTGCGGGGCGCGATCGGCAGCTTCGTGCTCGGCTGGGGCGGCATCCTGCTGCTGCTCTACGTCGCCTTCACGTTCGACGGGCAGACGCCGTTCCCCGGCTACATGGCGGCGCTGCCGACCCTCGGCGCGGCCGCCGTCATCGCGGCATCGAACACGGAGCGCTGGTGGTATCCGACCCGGATCCTCGCCATCCGGCCGGCGCAGTTCGTCGGCGATATCTCGTACTCGCTGTACCTGTGGCACTGGCCGCTGATCATCATCGCCCCGTCGGTCCCGTTCTGGGGTCTGACGATCTACCACCGCGTCGCGCTCCTCGTGCTGTGCTTCGTGCTCGCGTGGCTCACGAAGCGTTTCGTGGAGGACCCTGCTCGTGGCTGGAAGGTGCTCACCTCGCGCCCTGCCCGCGTGACGCTGTGGTCGTCGCTCGCCGCGATGGTCGTGGTCGGGCTCGTGGCCGCCTCCGCGTGGTTCGTCAACGCGCCGCTGTACAACCAGGGCACACGTGACATCGCCGAGCTGCAGCAGAACCCGCCGGAGTGCTTCGGCGCGGCATCCGTGCTCGACCCGTCCTGCGGCGACACCGACTTCGGCGACACGATCCTGCCCGCGCCCGGGTTCGCGGGCATCGACCGGCCCGAGCATCCGGACTGCTTCGTCCAGCTCACCGACTCTCGACCCGTCTCGTGCACCTTCGGCTCGGACGACCCCGACGCCCCGCGCGTCGCGCTCATCGGCGACAGCCACGCGTACCAGCTTCTGTCGACGTTCCAGCGGATGGCCGACGAGAACGGCTGGCAGCTCGTGACCTGGTTCAAGGGTGCGTGCCCCTGGAACACCACACCGCTGTCGACGCCGGGGGCGTTCGGCGCGGCCTGCACCGAGTGGCGCGACCGCGTGCAGAACGCGATCGACGATGCCGACCTCGACGCCGTCTTCACCGCCGCGATCGCGACGACCCCCTACTCCTCCTCGGGATACGACTCCTCGTACGACGCCGCCGTCGCCGGCTACCGTGAGGCGTGGAGCACGGTGACCGACCGCGGCATCCCCGTCATCGCCGTCGTCGACAACCCCGTCTGGGAGACGGACCCGAACAAGTGCCTGCGCACGCGCGACGTCGCGGAGTGCGACGGCGCTCGATCGGACGTGCTGGTGGAGGACGATCCGCTGCGGGCGGCGGCATCCGGTCAAGACGCCGTCACCCTGCTGGACTTCACCGACGTGTTCTGCGGCGCCGAGACGTGCGCGCCCGTCGTGGGCGGGGCGAACGTGTACCGCGATCAGGACCATCTCACGGTCACCTTCGCCGACACGCTCGCGCCCTGGTACACCGAAGCCATCGCGGCGGCGCTGGCCAATAGAGTCGGATCATGACGGTCGCACCCGGAGCCTCGGTCCTCATCGCAGCGGGCAGGACCCCCTCGCTCGACCCCACCTCGTTCGTCGCCGCCGGCGCCCGCGTCGTCGGCGGAGTGACCCTCGGCCCCGGCGCCAGCGTCTGGTACAACGCGGTGCTCCGCGCCGACGGCGACACGATCACGGTCGGGGCGAACAGCAATCTGCAGGACAACGTCTCGGTCCACGTCGACGCCGGCAGGCCCGTCGTCATCGGCGCCAACGTCTCGGTCGGGCACAACGCCGTGGTCCACGGCTGCACCATCGGCGACGGTTCGCTCATCGGCATGGGCGCCGTCGTGCTCAACGGCGCGAAGATCGGATCCGGATGCCTCGTCGCCGGCGGTGCCGTCGTGCTGGAGGGCTCCGAGATCCCGGACGGCTCGCTCGTCGCAGGGGTGCCCGCGAAGGTGCGCCGGGAGCTCACCGACGAGGAGCGAGCTGGTCTGCTGCGCAACGCCGAGCACTACCTCGCGCACATCGACGAGCACCGCGACGCGACGCCCCTCGGCTGAGCCCTGTTCTGACGGACTGAGTCAGTCGCTTGCGCGGGGCGGCGGGTGGTGCTTGCCGCGGTGCACCTCGTACAGGCGCACGTGACCGGGCCATTCGGGGTCGTTCTCGATCGGCAGATCGTCCATGAAGTGACGGATGACGTGGGCCAGCTGCCCCGGATGGCTGAAGTTGATCGCGTGGGCGGCCCCCTCGAGCATCACGACCAGCACGTGGCTGTCGGTCTGACTGGCGATCTCGTCGACCCGGTGCGCGTGGGGGAGCAGAGGATCGCGCTGGCCCAGCACGACCAGCGTCGGGATGCGCATCTCGAGCAGACGCTGCAGGGACGGGTACTGCGTCAGCGAGCGGAACATGCGCATGGTGCTCGGCACGCCGAAACGCACGTAGTCCGGCACCGCGACGCGCGCCATCTTGACCGGCTCTCGCGGCGCATCCTGCGAGAGCTGCTTGATGGCCCGCCGCAGCGGCTGGTTGAAGAGCCCGCCTGCAGGGGAGACGAGCACCGCCCGGTCGATGCGCTCGGGGAAGCGATGCGCGAACTCGATGATGACGGGGCACCCCATCGAGTTGCCGACCAGCGTCGCCTTCTCGACACCGCGGTCGTCGAAGAAGTCGACCGCGGCGCGCGCGAGGTCGGGGATGTCGAGCATGTCCTTGCGCTTGCCGCTGCGCCCGAACCCGGGAAGGTCGGGAACGTACGTGTGGAACTCGTCGGCGAGCCGCTCGGCGGTCGGCAGCAGGTACCGGCCCGACAGCCCGAAGCCGTGCACGTGCGCCATGACCCGCTCGTCCTTCGTCGCGTGCGGGGACTCGCGGTAGAACACGTCGACGCCGTCGATGCGCGTCCACTTCTCGGCGAGTTCCGACGCGGGCCGGCGCGGAAGCTTGCGCTCGCCCGGCTCGGGGGTCGGCTTACGGCTGCTCATGGCGGCTCCTGGAGGGCATGGAACAGTTCCACACTCAGTCTGCCGCGACAGGGCGACCCGGGAACAGTGGGGCGCGCGGAGAATCGCGCGGCACAACGCGAAACGCCCGCGAGGGCGACCTTCGGCCGGCCTCGCGGGCGTGTGGAGGGGATGACGGGAATCGAACCCGCACCATCAGTTTGGAAGAGAACGAAGCCCCTCGTTTGGTTATCCGCGTGATTCCGCCGTTTTCCGCGGAATCACGCGGATGTCAGATTAACACGACACCACCGGTGTTTACCGTGAACTACCGCTAAACACTGTTCGGGAGTCCACGGGAGTCCACGTCGATCCCGGGCCC
Source organism: Microbacterium sp. NPDC056569 (assembly GCF_042793475.1). Classification (NCBI taxonomy): domain Bacteria; kingdom Bacillati; phylum Actinomycetota; class Actinomycetes; order Micrococcales; family Microbacteriaceae; genus Microbacterium; species Microbacterium sp. NPDC056569. The sequence continues at coordinate 103,864 of NZ_JBHTUV010000005.1, forward strand.
CACATCGCCGCCCGCGAGCTGCGGTCAGTCGCGGCGGAGTGTGGCATGCAGCTTGCGAACGCCGTGCGGCGTCATGTGGAGAGCATCCGCGATGGACTGCCATGTCGCACCCTCGGCTCTAGCCCGGTCGATGATCTCGGGGCGCCGCTGCCAGTCATTACCGAGGCGCGTGAGTTCAGCGAGTGCCGTCATACGCAGAGGGTAACCGAGTTTCCTACGGATGTGGTAACTCAGTTGCGTCTAGGTAGGTAACTGAGTTACCCTCACTGCATGATGACTCAGCACTCCATACCACCCAGCACCAAGGGGATGTGGCACGGTTCCCACGCGCTCGAGGAGCGTACGCTAGTCCGTTGGTTGGAAGCGCTCGAGGCATGGGACGAGGCACAGACGAGCCGCAACGTGAGCGAGAGCTTGCGGCGGAAGCGGGCAAAGCATGTACGGCGTTTCGCGCTGTTCGCGCGCGTCGACCCGTGGCACGTCACCACTGAGGACGTCACAGGGTGGGTCGCGTCCCTCGAGTCGCTGGCGCCGTCGACGTCGACCAGCCTGCGAGGCTCGCTGCGCAGCTTCTACCGGTGGGGTGTCGCGGCGCAGCGCGCGACGGTCGACCCGACCGAGCATCTCGGGCACGCGGCGCTGCGCAAGCCCGTGCCAGAGGCATGGGCGCCGCCGCTTGTAGCGTTTGAACGCTACTTGTGGGCACGGGGCGTCGCGACGACGACCGTAGCCGCGTACGGCGAGCTGATGCGGACATTCGCGCGGGCGCACGCGCACGTCGACCCGTTCGCGGTGACAGTGGATGACCTCTTCGAGTGGATGGCCGGCAAGCAATGGGCGAGGGAGACACGCCGCGGCCGGAAGTCAGCGCTGCGGACGTTTTATGGCTGGGCGGTCGACACCGGCCGGATGAACGAGGATCCGACCGCCCGCATGCCGAAGGTGAAGGCCGGCGACCCGGTTGCGCGACCGGCAACGGACGCCGAGTACGCGCAGGCGCTCGAGCGCGCGGACGAACGGTGGAGGCTGGCGCTTCGCCTTGCGGCCGAGCTCGGGCTGAGGCGCGCCGAGGTCGCACGTGTGCACACGACTGACCTGCGCGATGATGACCGCGGGTCAGCGTGGCTTACGGTGCACGGAAAGGGCGGCAAGGTCCGTCGAGTGCCGATGCCGCGTTCGCTCGCGACGGCTGTGCGCGGTGCCGGCCCGGGATACGTGTTCCCGGGCCGGATCGTCGAGAAGCAAGCGCACGCGCGCTCTGAGGGACACCTGTCGGCGCGGTACGTCGGCAAGGAGATCGCCGCGATTCTGCCGCCCGGCGTGACCATGCATGCATTGCGCCACCGATTCGCGACGAGGGCGTACAACGTCAACCGTGACGTCTTCACGGTGCAGCGGTTACTCGGGCACGCTTCGCCCGCGACAACTCAGAGGTACGTGCAGGTCGCGGATGACCGGATGCGCGAACTCGTCGAGGCGGTGAACGCGTGAGCAGGGACGAGGACGCCGCACTCGAGCTGCTGCGACGAATCGACTGCCCACTGCCATGGTGCGGGGGCCGATGGCTCGACCACGGCGGCGACGGAGCAGAGCCGGAGGCATGGCTTCACGCGGACGATGGAACGGATCTGCCGCACGGTGCTGCCCTCTACCGATCACGATCTGGTGGTGGCCCTGACGTGTGGGAGATAGTCGTCGCGGGGGCCGTGGTCGCCCGTGGTCACAAACTCGCCCAACTGTCTGAGAAACTGGGCGACATCGTCGCCGCAATTGCGGTAGTCGCCTCGACGACGCGCGCTCAGAAGCGCTGAGATGCGCAAGCCGGGCTGGGCTTGACGGATGGGGGGAGTCACTGCGCACCATGATCAAGAACAAGCTCGTGCTGGTGGTTGGTGGGGTGTTAGCTGCGCTCCTGATAGCGACCATCATCTCGGTGATGGTCCTCATCAACGCGATCCGTGCTCAGGATGAGGAAGCGCGATACCGGGACTGCATGGCGCGTCAAGGCTATGCCGCTGACGAGCCGCCCGCAGCGGTGACGACCGATGAGGAGCTTGACCTATACCTCGATCAGATCACGGACGCCGCTGAGCTCTGCGCGCGCTGATTCAGTGTCAGGACGAACGTTGACACTGAATCAGCGCGACCTTCCGGGGGGCGGTTTCCCTATATCTCGGGATACGCCAACAGGAGATCGGCCTTCAGATCGCGAATGACTTCCGGGATCGGGCGTTCCATGACCGCCGAGAGTTGCCAGATCGCCGCCACAGCAACCAGGTATGGAGCGATCAGCGACTCAGCGTCATCGCGGTGCGACGATTCGAGGCCGCGTGCCGGTCGGAAACCCTGCGATGCCAGCATTTTCGAGAGGCGTTGGCCCCACTCGCGGTCGGTGAACGATCGAGGAATGATGTCCAGGACGTCGTCGGTCGTGATCGCCATCAGTCCCAGATCACCTTCCCGGGACGCACGATGATGTCGACCCCACGCGCGCCCTCACGGCGCGCTTGATCGATGGCGGCATGCAGGCGCGACGTGTCAGCGCGCACAGGGATGTCAATACCCGCTGCCGCCGCGTCCTTGATGCGCTGGTAGTGCTCGCCCAGCGCCTCCCACCGAGTCTGATCCGCATGCTGCGCGCGCTTGGTGTTCTCGAGCGTCTCGCGCGCCATCGTGTCTTGGAGTTCCTTGACCTCCCGTGCGGCCTGTTCGTTGTCTTTCTGGATGCCAAGAATGGACTCGTATTTACCGACTAGTGCCTCCAGGTTGGCGACGGAGGCGGTCTCCAGGTCAAACACGTTCTGGCCCGCTTCGGCCTTTGCGCGCATTTTCTCGGTGCCGCGGTCGATTTCCTCGTTGCCCTTGGCAATGATGGCGGCGAGTGCGTCCTGATCGCCGGCCTGCGCCCGAATGGCGGTCTGGAGGTCAACACCGAGCTTCTCGGCGTCCTTGCGCGCCGCTTCCCGCTTGCTCGGATCGAAGTAGAGGTCGATGGCAAGCGACTGTATCTCGGCCTCGGTGAGAAAGGTGCGTCCTTCCTCCGCGGCGGACTTGTAGAGGTCGATGAACTTCTGCTTGAGCTCATCGGTAGCCGCGGCCTGGTCACCGAGCGCGGTCAGGACGACTCCGAGGCCAGCTGCTGCCGCGATGCCGGCGGCGGTACCGATCGGTCCGAAGCCGCTCAGGCCATTGGCTACTGTCTCCTGCACGAAATCGCCGACATCGGTCCATTCGCCCGAGAATGATGCGGCGGCCTCGCGTCCAGATTGTTTCGCCTCGTCACTGACATCGCGGAGGCCGTCACCGACACCCTTCTTGACGTCAGAGCCAGCCTTCTCTCCGGCCTTCGCCAACTCGCGGAAGGTCTTCTCGAGCTTGCCTCCCATGCTCTGTCCGTCACGAGCGACGTCATTGAGCGCGTCGCTAATTTCTTCGGTCGACGCGCCGGCCTTCTTCATTTCTGACACGAACTGGCGAGTGTTCGCGAGGATATCGAGCTTGAGTGCCATGTCTTGCCTTTCTGCGGGGAGAGGTGGAGGTGCGGGAAGGAGGGAACCCGCACCCCCGGTTCGTGGGTTAGTTGGAGCGTCCGTCGATCGACGAGAACGAGCTGCTGATCGGACCGGCGAGCAGCTCGCGACGTGTCCGCCCGCCCTGCACACGGGCCTTCGCCCAATCCTCGAGAACGAGCTGCCGCTTGACGTCGAAGCACGCCACGCAAGACGTGAAGGGTCGGGTGCGGGTGTTCTGGTTCGCGGCAGCGTTGACCAGGTCGCGCATCGTCACCGGTCCGTTCACGGCCGGGTCGCACTCGCCGCACACCGGGCAGGTGTCACGGCGGCGGTGATCGGCCGCGACGTGCTCGCGGTTCTCACTCTGAGCGCGTGCCAACTGAGCAAGCTCGAGCTGGATGAGGTGGAACGCGATCCGCCGACGCTCGACCTCGGGTGCGTGCTCAGCAATCCACGAATCCACGAAGGCGTCCCACGATGCCTGGCGCGCATCGATCTCGGCGAGCACGCCCAAGTCGGTGTCGGGGATGAACCGACGTGCGGATTCCGACGGGCTCTCCGGGCGCGGGCCGAACTCGGCGAAAGCGGCCGCGCGGGCCAGCTCGCGTGCATGTGACCACGCGACTGTATCGGCGGCACCGATGTCCCGACGGGCTCGATGCTTCGCCTTCTCGAGCTGCGGCGCGTAGAACGGGCGGTCGGCGTCAGGCACGAAGTACACGCCCTGCTCGTCGTCATAGCCGACCGGTAGGCCGGGGTGGACGGCTTCGACGGCAGCGCTGGCCGCGGCGGGAGAGTCGACGGGAGTGCGGGTGAAGATGCTCATTTTCTGTTTCCTCCTGTGTTGGTTACTGCGGGGGTTCGCTGGCAGGCGGTTGGAGCCTGCCGAGGTTGTTCCGGCGCTTGCGTTCGAGATACCCCGCATGGCGAACGGGATCTGCCTTGAGAGCTGCCCACCATTCGGCGCGGTAGGCGCTCTGTCGCTCGGCGTACGCCGCTCGGGCTTGCGGGTCGTGACGGTAGCCGCGTCCGTACGCGGGATCCGTCTCGCGGCCATGGCACTCTCTGCAAAGAGCGACGTAGTCCGCAGGGTCGGGTGACCAGGCGCGCTCCGCCTCAATCAGCCGGCCGCGGCGATGGAAGGTGCGGACGCCACGAATCTCGCGCGGCGACCCGCCGACGTAGGACCACTGCTCGGCGCGCTTGCCGCAACGTGCGCAGTGCCAGTCGGCCGCGGCGCCTCGAGCAGTCCGCACCCGCGCGTGCGCGGCGTCGTAGCTGCAAGCGGTGGCGTACAGCGCATTCCTCCGCGCGCGCGCCTCGCGAGCTGCGGCCTCGGCAGTCCGCTCTCGTCGGGCGTCACGGCGGCGTCGGTCGTAGCAGCGCCGACACTCTCGTGTCGCGAGAATCTGGGCGGCTTTGCCGCACTCGCAGGCGTGCTGCGCGCGATCGGTCGGTGTCTTCGGAGACCCGGCGAGATCGGCCCGAATCCGGTCTTTGCTGAGGGGGGATTCCGCGGGTAGATGGAGCGCGGCGTCGTCTCGGGAACCCTCTCCCTGAGAGAGAGATCCTGCTGCCAAGGCGGGAGTTGTCACCTTTCCCGTCAAAGAAGTTCGCGGTGCGGGTGCTACGCCTGCTACATCCCAGTCGGGACAAGGGATCGCACCTGCTACCTCACCTGCTACGCGGGTGCTACCGAGCCTGCTACCTTCGGCGGGCTCGAGCGGCTGCGACGAGGCACGTAGCACCCGTAGCACGTAGGAGCCCAACCCCTCCTTACTCACCTCTCTTACGTGAAGGAAATGGGAGGTACCTGCTACGCCTGCTACATCCCAGTCGGGACAAGGGATCGCACCTGCTACCTCACCTGCTACGCGGGTGCTACCGAGCCTGCTACCCGCCCCGTTTTCGCCATCCGCCACCGTGTCAGTGATGGCTGAATTGGGGGTGCGGGGGGCCAGGTAGCAGGCGCAGGTAGCAGGTTCGGTAGCACCCGGGTGGTCGTTGGCGGTGGTCATGGCGGTGATCCTCAGTCGGTCGGGGTGAGCATCACGCTGATGCCGTTGTAGTGGCGCACGTACTGTCCTCCGGCGCGAGACTGCGAGGTGGTGATACCGATGCCCTTGAGCCTGTTCCCGAAGGGTCCCGACGCGAGTGGCTGGTACCCGTTGCTGCGGCACCAGCGCGAGTAGCGGGTGTACACGTCGGCGCGGGGCGAGTACTCGTCGGGTCCGCGTCGGACGTTCTCGTCGTCCTCGAGCCAGATCATGAACGGGTCCGCACTGTCGTGCAGTCGTTGCGTCGCGGCGACTGCGATCTGCGGTGGGGCGAAACGGCCGCGCTCCATGAGCCGGCGAAGTCCGTCCATCGCGGCGTTGAAGATGCCGGGCAGCTCGTCGAACAGGATCTGCTCATCGAAGTGGCCGAGCTTGGAGACGTCGCGAGTGAAGTCGATCACTTCCCACCGACGCCGCCATCCATACGAGGAATCGGACGTGCGGAAGTACTCGTTGGCGGCGAAGATCGGCACGGCGTAGGGGACGAACGTGAAGTGCTGGCCGTACTTTCGTGCGGTGGTGATGGAGTCGCCGCCGGTGATCTGCTTGAGGATCTCGGGCTCGTTGACGAACCGGCTGGACAGGTCGCCGGAGATGTTTGCGATCACGCCGTACAGGCCGGCCGCGGCGAACCGGTCTTCGACGAGGGTGTGCAGGGATAGCGACGAGTAGTTGTCTTCGCCGAGCAGGCGGCGCAGCACGCGCAGCATGGTGCCCTTGCCGTTGCCGCCCTCGCCGTGCAGTAGCACGATCTTCTGCAACGGGTTCCCGGTCAGCAGCACGTATCCGATGACCTCCCAGACGTGGCGGATGAGTTCGGGCTCGTCGCCGAGCACCTGCTCGAGCCACGTGTCGAAGTTGAACGGGCGCGCGCCGGCGGCGTGGACGATCGGCAGGCAGGTAAGCGCACCCAGCAGCGGGCTGTGCGCCTCGAGCTCGTCGCGCCGCCAGTGGTAGACGCCGTTGCGCAGAACGATGTAGTCGAGGTAGCCGCTGGGCAGGTCACGCACGCCGACCTCAGGGATCCACAGGTTGAGCAGGTGTGCCTCGACCTGCTTTTGCAGTGTCGCGGAATACTTCGAGCCGAGCGCCGCTGCGACGCGCTTGGTGACGAGGTCGGGATCGCGGCGATAGACGCCGTTGCGGTACTCGTAGTAGTCGCCGTCGAGCCCGCGCCCCATGTCTGGGGCGATGTACTCCGCGACGAGGACCGCGTCGAGCTTGCCATCGGCGCCGACGAGGCTCGCCGCGTCCCGGCCCGTCATCGGCGGACCTCGAGGGCACGCTCCCAGTCGCGAACGGTGGTGAAGGCGTCGGCTGAGACCTGCACCCTCGTGCCCGTCGGGATGAGCCCGAACACGTCGGAGACAAGGGACCAACGGTTCACCTTGAGCTTGACGACGTCGCTCGGCTGCAACTCGGCGAGCTGGTGTCGGATTGTGTGGCGCGTCTGCCAGGCGGACGCCGCGTAGCGGTTACCGCGGGTGCGGCGGAGGTCGATGGTAACGACCGTGCCGAGCGGGCGAGCGGTGGGCGAGGTCATCGCTGGCCCGTCCCCTCATCGAAGCCGCGCGCGCTCGGGTCGATGGCCCCGACGGCGGCAAGGAAGGCGAGGCCGGTCTGGATGTCGCGCCGCGTCGCGGCGAGTTGCAGCCCGCGCGCTGCCCAGAACTCGTGCTGCGCTGTGCGGAAGGCACGGGCGCCGAGGTTGCGGGTGGCGTCCGCCGGCAGCAGGTGCAGCATCGTCCACGTGTACTGGGCTGTCAGCGGGGCGTTCTGGTCATGCAGGTACGGCCGCAGACTTGGCACCGGGAGCAGATCACCGATGCGGCCGCTCATCGGAGGGCCTCGCGGGCGGGGCGCGTGTTGGCCTCGATGTAGGCGCGTACGTCGGCGGGGCGCACCCGGACGAGGCGTCCGAGTTTCACGGTCGGGATGCGTCGTTCGTCGACGAGGCGGCGCATGTACCTCGAGGTCAGGCCGGTCTCGCGGGCGGCGGTGTCCACGTCCCAGAGCAGGACGTCATCGGCGCCGGTCTGCGGTCGCAGTGCGGTTGGGGTCGACAAGGCGGGAACCTCCCACGGGATGTGGAGGCGGGTATGGAATCCCGCGCTCCGCCCTCATTCCGTGGAGGTCTCACAGACGCCGGGGTCGATCCCGACTCGTCACCCGCGTCGACCGATGTGGACTCGGTCGGAGGGACTCGCCCAGCGCATTCACGTTCGCCTGAATCTGCCCGAGGACTGGTTACCTCTCGGGTGTCTCCTTGGGGGAAGACCCGCGCTGCCTTGTGGAGACCATAACACACCACGGCGCGCCCTTGGTAGATGTTCTACAGTCGCCCGCGTGTCACAGGGCTTTCAGGCGTCGTGCCGGTGCCGCGGACGCCGCGAACATCTCGTCGAGCCGGTCGGCGAGCACGCGGTCGGAGTCGTCGGCGGCGTGGGCGTAGATGAGTGCGGCGCGCATGGTGGTGTGCCCGAGTCGCGCCTGCACCTCGGGCACGCTGGCACCGGTGCGGTAGGCGAGAGTTGCACCGGTGTGGCGGAGGTCGTGCCAGGTGAGGTCTGGCCGGTCGATCACTGCGCGCGCTTTCTTGAGCAGGGCGGAGGTCCGGAACGTGGTGACGGGGGAGTGACCATCGGGCATGGTGAACAGCAGCGCGTCGGGGCTGGCGCTCACGTGCGCGTCGATGTGTGCGCGCAGGGTGTCGACGACGAAGGCGGGGAGGTGAACCGTGCGCCGACTCTTCGCGGTCTTGGGCGGGGCGAACTCGACAGGATGGCCGGGCAGCGCTAGCAGGGCGCGCTCGACGCGCACAGTGCGCGCCTCGAGGTCGACGTGGCGGCGCGCGAGGGCGAACAGCTCGCCGTGGCGCAGCGATGACCATGCCGCCAGGGTGACCGCTGCGGCGAACTCCGCCGGCATGACGGCGGCGAGCTGCGCGACTTCCTCGGGGCTGGCGGGTCGGCGTTCCCGCGGCCGCTGCGTTCCGGCGCCGGCGAGCTGGCACGGGCTGGTCGCGATGAGGCCGTCCTGCACGGCGGTGTTCAGCATGGTGCGCAGCACGCTGTAGGCGTGCGCCGCGGTGGAGCGTCCCGCCGCCTGCGGTATCTCCGTGGCGGCCCCTCCTCGCGTGGGCGCCGGCAGCGGTGAGCCCGCGCGGCGCCATTGCTCGAGCACGGCCGGCGACATTCGTCCGCTGTCGGCCACGGCAAGCCCGCGCGCCTTCGCCCAGAGCCGCGCCGGGTGCGCGCTGCGTTCGTGCTCGCGCGCCCGCACCCGCTCGGCGTTCTCACGGGTCGCGGCGAAGAGGCTCGCGTACCAGGTGCGGATCACAGCGGGGCTCAGGTCGCCGAGCGCGAACGCGCCGAGCTCGACGCCGCGGGCCCCGCCCACGCGGGGGAGGATCCATCGGCGCAACAGCTCGCGGTAGTTGTTCGCGGTCCGCGGCGACAGGTCGGGGCGGGAGTCCAACCAGGTGGCGGAGTAGTCGGCGACGGTGACCCGGCCCGAGCGCGGATCGTGCCAGGTGCCGCGGCTGCGGTCGGAATGCTCGCCGGCCAGCCACGCTTGCGCGTCGGCCTTGGTTGCGAAGGTGTGCGGAGCGCCGAACTTGGCGCCGTCCCTGCGGTAGAACGCACGCCATCGGCCGCTGGGAAGCTGCTCGGCGGTGCCCCATGCGCCGGGTGCTCGGCGAGTCTTCTGAGTCATCGTGACCCCTCGAATCGTCACGTGAGTCCACGTGAGTCCACGAGAGGGGCTTAACTCGCTCTCAGCCTCGCCGCCCGGGTGGGCCGGATTCCCTTGAGATTCCGGGCCTAGACGGTTGGAGGGGATGACGGGAATCGAACCCGCACCATCAGTTTGGAAGACTGAGGCTCTACCATTGAGCTACATCCCCGCGCGCCCGCTGACGGGCACCGACCAATCGTATTACATCGCGAGGGCCATCCCGTTCCGACCCGCGGTTCCGGTGCGCGGCCGAGCGAAGGAGCCGGTGATGGAACGCACGGGCAGGCAGGTCGTGGAGGCGCTCGTCGCCACGCTCAACGCGGGCGACGTCGCCGGCATGGACGACGTCTTCCGCGACGACGCCGTCATCGAATGGCCGCAGTCGGGGGAGCGCATCGTGGGCGCAGACAACCGGCGTGCGATCTACAGCGCGTTTCCGCAGCTCCCGGCCATCAGGCCGCGTCGCTTCACAGGTGCGCAGGATCTGTGGGTGCTCGAGGCGGACCTCGACTACGGCGACGGCGATCCGTACCAGACGGTGTTCGTCTTCGAGCTGCGAGACGGACTCATCGCCAAGGAGACCGCCTACTGGACCAAGCCGTTCCCTGCGCCCGAGTGGCGCGCCGCCTGGGTGGAGCGGATGTAGGGCGGCGCAGGAACGTCCCGGGCGCGTCGGCTAGACTTCTCGGGGCCGAAAGGCGCACGCACGCGTGCGAACCCGCCCGGGGCGTAGCTCAGCTTGGTAGAGCGCCCGCTTTGGGAGCGGGAGGCCGCAGGTTCAAATCCTGTCGCCCCGACATCACGGCCCACGGAATTCCGAACCCAGACCTTCAACCGCCGCGTCCTCGCGCGGTCCGATAGAGGAGAAGTACAGGCATGGTGAACAGCACCGTCGAGAAGCTCAGCCCGACCCGGGTGAAGCTGCACATCACGGTCAGCCCCGACGAGCTCAAGCCGTCGATCAAGCACGCGTACGAGCACATCGCGCAGGACGTGCAGATCCCCGGCTTCCGCAAGGGCAAGGTGCCCGCGCCGATCATCGACCAGCGCATCGGCCGCGTCGCCGTGCTGGAGCACGCCGTCAGCGAAGGTCTCGACACCTTCTACCGCGAGGCCGCCGCCGCCCACGAGCTGCGCGTGCTGGGCCGTCCCTCGGCCGAGGTCACCGAGTGGCCGAACGAGAAGGACTTCTCGGGCGACCTCGAGGTCACCGTCGAGGTCGACGTGCGTCCCGACTTCGACCTGCCGTCGTTCGAGGGCACCACTGTCGAGGTCGACGCCGTCGAGGTCGACGAGGCCGCGATCGACGAGGAGCTCGACCGCCTCCGCAGCCGCTTCGGCACCCTCGTGACCGTCGACCGTCCGGCCGCGACCGGCGACTTCGTCGAGCTGGACCTCGTCGCCACCATCGACAGCGCCGAGATCGACCGCGCCGAGGGCGTCTCGTACGAGGTGGGCTCGGGCGAGCTCCTCGAGGGCATCGACGAGGCCATCGACTCGCTCACCGCCGGTGAGGACACCACCTTCCGCTCGAAGCTCGTCGGCGGCGACCACGCCGGCGAAGAGGCCGAGGTGTCGGTGACCGTCAAGGCCGTCAAGGAGCGCGAGCTTCCCGAGGCCGACGACGACTTCGCGCAGATCGCCAGCGAGTTCGACACCATCGCCGAGCTGCGCGACAGCCTCAAGGAGCGCGTCGGCCAGCAGGGCGCCTTCACGCAGGGCTCGGCTGCGCGCGACAAGCTGATCGAGACGCTGCTCGAGCAGGTCGAGATCCCGGTGCCGCCGCAGCTCATCGAGGACGAGGTTCACAACCACCTCGAGGGCGAGGGCCGCCTCGAGGACGACGTCCACCGCGCCGAGGTCGCCGAGGCCAGCGAGAAGCAGTTCAAGACGCAGATGCTGCTCGACAAGATCGCCGAGACCGTCAACGTGCAGGTCTCGCAGGACGAGCTCACGCAGTACCTCGTGCAGTCGGCCGCCCAGTACGGCATGGCTCCGCAGGACTTCGTCAACGCGCTGCAGGAGGGCAACCAGCTCCCCGCGATCATCGGCGAGGTCGCCCGCAACAAGGCCCTGGCCGTCGCGCTCGGCAAGGTCAACGTGGTCGACACGAACGGCAAGCCCGTCGACCTCAGCGGCTTCGTCGCCACCGAGGACGAGGAAGAGGTCGTCGAGGAGGCGGAGGAGATCGCGGATGCCGCGGCCGACGCCGACGCCGTGATCGAGGCCGAGGAGGCCGCGGCGGCTGAGAAGCCCGCCAAGAAGGCTCCCGCCCGCAAGCCCGCCGCGAAGAAGGCCGCCACCGAGGACGAGGCCGCCGCCGAGAAGGCTCCGGCCAAGAAGCCGGCCGCGAAGAAGGCGCCCGCCAAGAAGGCCGCCGACGCCGAGTGACACTCGTTTCGGCCGGCACCCGCGCGGTGACCGATTGACGGAAGAGGACGGATGCTGCAGCATCCGTCCTCTTCTGGCATGTGTCGCTCTGCCCAGGGCGAACACGGGCGGGTCGTTCGCGGGGCGCCGGTAGATTCGATGGCGACCCAAGGAAACAGGAGTACACATGGCCGAACCACTTGTCGCGACCAGCGTCTTCGACCGGCTGCTGAAGGACCGCATCATCTGGCTGGGGTCGGAGGTGCGTGACGACAACGCCAACGAGATCTGCGCGAAGATCCTGCTTCTCGCCGCCGAGGACTCCGAGAAGGACATCTACCTCTACATCAACTCGCCCGGCGGGTCGATCACCGCGGGCATGGCGATCTACGACACCATGCAGTTCGTGCCCAACGACATCGTGACCGTGGGCATCGGCATGGCCGCCTCGATGGGCCAGCTCCTGCTGACCGCGGGCACCAAGGGCAAGCGCTACATCACGCCCAACGCCCGCGTGCTCCTGCACCAGCCGCACGGTGGCTTCGGCGGCACCGCCAGCGACATCCAGACGCAGGCGCAGCTGATCCTCGACATGAAGAAGCGCCTCGCCGAGATCACGGCCAAGCAGACGGGCAAGTCGGTCGAGCAGATCAACGCCGACGGTGACCGCGATCGCTGGTTCGGCGCCGAGGAAGCACTGGAGTACGGCTTCGTCGACCACATCCGCGAATCCGCGACCGACGTCATCGGCGGCGGCGGCACCGCCACCGACAGCTGAGCCCGAAGGCGAAAGAGAGAGAACCCGGAATGCAGACCCCCACCTTCGGCGGCGCCGCGCTGGCGCCCCAGGGCCTCCAGATGCCCGGCAGCCGCTACATCCTGCCGCAGTTCGAGGAGCGCACCGCCTACGGCTACAAGCGCCAGGACCCCTACAACAAGCTGTTCGAGGACCGCGTCATCTTCCTGGGCGTCCAGGTCGACGACGCGTCGGCCGACGACGTCATGGCCCAGCTGCTGGTGCTCGAGTCGCAGGACCCCGACCGCGACATCATCATGTACATCAACTCGCCCGGCGGCTCGTTCACCGCGATGACGGCGATCTACGACACCATGCAGTACGTGTCGCCGCAGATCCAGACGGTCGTCCTCGGGCAGGCGGCTTCGGCCGCGGCGGTGCTTCTGGCGGCCGGCGCGCCCGGCAAGCGCCTGGCGCTGCCGAACGCGCGCATCCTGATCCACCAGCCTGCGATGGGTGAGGCCGGTCACGGTCAGGCGTCCGACATCGAGATCCAGGCGCAGGAGATCCTCCGCATGCGCACCTGGCTCGAGGAGACGCTCGCGAAGCACTCGAACAAGACGCAGGACGAGGTCAACAAGGACATCGACCGTGACAAGATCCTCTCTGCGGAGGAGGGGGTCGCGTACGGCCTCGTCGACCAGGTGCTCACCACGCGCAAGCGCGGCCAGCAGGCCCTGACGAAGTAGTCGATCCGCGGACGCACCGCGGAAAGACCGGCGCCCCGCCACCCGTTTTCCGGGCGGCGGGGCGCTTCCGCGTCCGGCGCCGGTTCTCTGTCCGCGAACCTCGGGTCATCCACAACGTGCGTCGCAATGCCGCCGCATGTCGGCCTCAGCTATTAGGCTCGGAGAACAGCTGGGGGGCTTCCGCCCCGACACACGAGGAGGAGCGGCATGGCACGCATCGGTGAGAGCGCCGACTTGTTCAAGTGCTCCTTCTGCGGCAAGAGCCAGAAGCAGGTCCAGCAGCTGATCGCCGGACCGGGCGTCTACATCTGCGACGAGTGCGTCGAGCTGTGCAACGAGATCATCGAAGAGCGCATGGCCGAGTCGTCGTCCGGCGTCGTCGCGGACTTCGATCTTCCGAAGCCCCGCGAGATCTTCGCGTTCCTCGAGGAGTACGTCGTCGGACAGACCGACGCCAAGCGCGCCCTCTCGGTCGCCGTCTACAACCATTACAAGCGCGTGCGCGCCCACGGCACGATCCAGTCGGCCGAACAGCGCGCCGACGAGATCGAGATCGCCAAGAGCAACATCCTGCTCCTCGGCCCGACGGGCTGCGGCAAGACCTACCTCGCGCAGACTCTCGCGAAGCGCCTCAACGTGCCGTTCGCCGTCGCCGACGCCACCGCCCTCACCGAGGCCGGCTACGTCGGCGAAGACGTCGAGAACATCCTCCTCAAGCTGCTGCAGGCCGCCGACTTCGACACGAAGCGCGCAGAGACCGGCATCATCTACATCGACGAGGTCGACAAGATCGCGCGCAAGGCGGAGAACCCGTCGATCACCCGCGACGTCTCGGGGGAGGGCGTCCAGCAGGCGCTGCTGAAGATCCTCGAGGGCACGGTCGCGTCGGTGCCGCCGCAGGGCGGTCGCAAGCATCCGCACCAGGAGTTCATCCAGATCGACACGACGAACGTCCTGTTCATCGTGGCCGGCGCCTTCGCCGGGCTGGAAGACATCATCTCCTCGCGCGTCGGCAAGCACGGCGTCGGCTTCGGCGCCTCGCTTCACCGCAAGGACGAGGATCTCAACCTGTTCGGCGACGTGCAGCCGGAGGACCTCCACAAGTTCGGTCTGATCCCCGAGTTCATCGGTCGCCTGCCGGTCGTCGCCTCGGTGTCGCCGCTGGACCGCGAGGCCCTCATGGAGATCCTCACCGAGCCGAAGAACGCGCTCGTGAAGCAGTATCACCGCATGTTCGAGCTCGACGGCGTCGCCCTCGAGTTCGACCGCGAGGCGCTCGAGGCGATCGCCGACCTGGCCGTGGCACGTAAGACCGGGGCACGAGGACTCCGCGCGATCCTCGAGGACGTGCTCGGTCCCATCATGTTCGAGATCCCCTCGACGGACGACGTCGACAAGGTCATCGTGACCCGTGCGGCCGTCGACGAGGGTGCGCCCCCGACGCTGGTGCTGCGGGAGAAGCGCAAGAGCGCCTGAGCCGGTCTCCACCGCCGCGGAAGGGGCAGGGCATGGGCGACGTCGCTCCGGACCTCGATGGCTTCTGCGGCGTCATCAGCGTGCGCCGCGGTGATGCGGTGCTCGGCGAGTGGGCCGTGGGACTCGCCGACCGCACCGCAGGCGCATCGAACACGCCGGAGACGCGCTTCGGGTTGGCCAGCGGTACGAAGACCTTCACGGCCCTCACCACGCTGTCCCTCGTCGGCGACGGCCTGCTCCAGCGGGGGACCCGCGCGCGCGAGGTCCTCGGGGAGGATCTGCCGCTCATCGCCGACGACGTCACCATCGATCACCTGCTGACCCACACATCGGGCATCGGCGACTATCTCGACGAAGAAGTCGACGCGCTGGCGCCCCTGAGCGTGCCCGTGCAGCAGCTCGACTCGACGTCCGCGTACCTGCCGATGCTCGACGGATACCCGACGAAGTTCCCCGCAGGACAACGCTTCTCCTACTGCAACGGCGGCTACGTGGTGCTCGCGATCATCGCAGAGCGCGTGTCGGGCACACCGTTCGCGGATCTCGTGCGCGAGCGCGTGTTCGCGCCGGCCGGAATGGCGGCGTCGGGCTTCCCGCGATCCGATCTGCTCCCGCCCGGCACGGCGACCGGCTACAAGGACGACGGTCGCACCAACGTGTTCGAACTGCCGGTCATCGGGTCGGGGGACGGGGGAGCGCACTCCACGGCCGGCGATCTCCACCGTTTCTGGCTCGCACTCCTGACCGGGCGCATCGTCGATCCCTCGCTCGTCGCGCTCCTCACCGAGCGGGTCACCGCCGACGCCGGCGACGGGCTCGGCTACGGCCGAGGGGTCTGGCTCGATGACGACGACCTCATCATCGCGGGCGGCGACCACGGCGTGGTCGCGGCGAGCCGGCATCACCCCTCGAGCTCGACCACCGTCACGGGGCTCGCGAACATCGAGGTGCCGACGTTCGCACGCGTCCGCGAGCTGATGCACGCCATCAAGGGCGGCGGTGTCGGAGGGGCCGAGTAGCTTCAGCCCCATGCCTCCTGTCCGTCCCTTCTCGATCCACGTGTCCGAGGCCGACCTCGCCGATCTGCGGGAGCGCCTCGATCGGTTCCGACCTCTCCCGGACTCACCGCGACGACCGACGTCGGGCATGAGCGCGGAGTATCTCGCCGAACTCGTCGAGTCGTGGCGGGCATGGGACTGGCGTGGGCGGGAGGAATGGCTCAACGCCCATCCACAGTTCCTCGCCGACATCGGCGACGCCACGATCCATTTCGCGCATCTTCGCTCGGCGCGCGCCGACGCACCGGCGCTTCTCGTGATGCACGGCTGGCCGCACACCTTCGCCCTGCAGCTCGACTTCGCCGATCTGCTTCCCGACTTCCATGTGGTGGTGCCGAGCTTCCCCGGCTTCGCGTACTCGCCGGTCTACGCCGACGGGCCCATGACGGAGACGCGGCTGGCCGCGACGATGCACGCCCTCATGACCGAAGTGCTGGGGTACGACACCTACCTGACGTACGGCGAAGATGTCTCCGCGAACGTCAACGACCTGATCGCCGGAAAATACCCTGGTGCGGTCACCGGCGTGCTGGTCACCCATTCGCACTTCCCCTCGATGCCCGAGCGCGCGACGCTGACCGCGCCGGACGAGGTCGCCTTCTTCGCCCGTCTCGAGCGGTGGGGCGGTGCGAACGGCGCCTACGGGCACATACAGGCGACGCGGCCCGACACGCTCGCCGTCGCGCTCAACGACTCGCCGGCGGGAGTGCTCGCCTGGCTGGCCGAGAAGCTCGTCGAGTGGAGTGACACGCCGCAGGGTGACCCGCGTGCTGTCGAAGGCCGGATCTCGCGCGAGCGCATCCTCACCGAGGCGATGATCTACTGGACCACCCAGTCGATCGGCACCTCGTTCCGTCCGTACTACGAAGGCGCGGACCAGCCCGACGCGATGCCTCCCGTCGTGGTCCCGGCATCCGTCCACATCCAGAGGCATGAAGGCGATTACCCGGAAACACTCGCCCGCGGCTTCTACCGCGACCTGCGCACGTTCGAGAGGCTCGACGCGGGCGGGCACTTCGCGATCGCCGAGGTGCCCGCCGCGATGGCCGAGCGGGTGCGCGCGTTCGCGCAGGAGCTCCAGCTGATCTGACGGTCTCCGACCACACACCGGACCCGCTCGGAGTGGCCCTTTCGGGCCATGCACGAATAGCCTGATCGGGCGACGCGCGGTCCGTGCCGCTGCGCCTTTACTCGGAGCATGTCAGCACTCGCCCCTTCCACCCTCGACCTCGAACCCACCTCGGCGCCCACTCGCTCAGCGCCGAGCGTCCCCACCTCGGGCGAACGGATCGGCACCGTCGCCATCGATCGTCGGCTGAACGGTCCACGCCGCTCCGCCAACGGCGGCTTCGCCGCCGGCTCCATCGCCCCGCACATCGACGCGGAGACGACCACCGTGGTCCTGCACCGACCGATTCCCCTCGGCCGTGAGCTGCCGGTCGTCGCAGACGGGACCGGTGGCGGACTGGTCTTCGACCGGCGACGACTTCTCGCACGGGCGCGCCCGGGTCGCCTCGTGGACGCGGCCGTGCCTGCGGCGCCGACCTATGACGAAGCACTCGCGGCGAGATCCCGCTACCCGCTCGCCGGCGTGCGACACGCTCTGGCCGATTGCGTCGTGTGCGGAACGCAGCGGGTGGACGGCATGCACGTCACGCCGGGACCGCTGGCCGGTGGCACGCGTCTCGCCGCGCCCTGGAGCGTCGACACGCGCGTCGCGCATGCGGGAGTCGCCGACTATCCCGCGGTGTGGGGTGCGCTCGACTGCCCGAGCTACCCCGCGCACGCGCTGGATCTGCGCATCCTGTGCCTGCTGGGGACCATCACGGGCCGCGTGGAACGCCGTCCGCGGGTCGGCGAGCATCTCGTGATCCACAGCTGGACCCGCGCGCAGCACGGTCGGCGCTACGAGACGTCCGTCGCGATGGTCGACGAGCGCGGTGGTGTGGTCGCGCGCGCGGATGCGACCTGGATCGCCCTGAGGCATCCACGGGCGACTGCCCTGATCGCCCGGCTGGGATAGCGCTCCACGGTGGGCGAGTCCGCAGCGCCGCACATCGGTATCGGCCACGGCCCGCCCCTGCCGGGCGGGACCCTGGCCCATACTGATGTCGTGCCCACCGTCCGTTACGTCTGGTCGGGCTCCGACGACGTCGCGTGGTCGGAGATCGGCTCCGGCGCGCCGCTGCTCATCGCGGGATGGTGGATGAGCCATCTCGAGCGCGACTGGGAGTACGCGCCCGTCCGCGCGTTCGTGGAGGAGATGGCGCGTCATCGTCGCGTCATCCGGACGGACCCGCCCGGAAGCGGGCTCTCACGGTCCCGCCCCGAGACTCCCGAGAGCCTCGAGCCCCACGTCGCGGCGATCAAGGCTGTGCTCGACGCGGCCGACGCACCGGACGCGACGCTGTTCGCAGGCTCGTCCGGGTGCGCGGTCGCGGTCGAGTTCGCGGCGCGGCATCCGGATCGCGTGCGGCGTCTCGTCCTGTCCGGCGCGTACCTCGACGGCTCCTCGATCGCCTCGCCTGCCGACCGTGCGACCCTGGTCGAGCTGGTACGCCGCAGCTGGGGAGTCGGCTACCGAGTGATGGCCGACATCTTCTACCCCGACGCCACGGCCGAGCAGCGGCGCGCGTACGCCCGCCACCAGCGTTCGACGGCCACGGCTGACGCCGCGGCTGCGGGGCTTCGCGCGGTGTACTCCTTCGATGCTCGCGCGGCAGCCTCCCGCGTGCGCGCGCCCACCCTCGTGCTGCACCGGAGGGGAGATCGGGCCGTACCTCTGGCGCTCGGTGCCGCCGCCGCGGCCGCGATCCCCGGTGCGCGGCTGGAAGTGCTCGACGGCTCCGCTCATCACCCGTGGCACGGCGACGCCGCCGGCTTCCTGCGCCGGGCGCTCGCGTTCGACGGCGTCATCGACCCGCTCCCCGTTGGACTCGCGCCCGACGCGCGAGAGCCGGAGACGGGGCCGGACCGCGCGGCGTCGCCGATCTCGGCCAGGGAGCGAGAGGTGCTCGTGCTCATCGCCCAGGGCAAGACGGATGCGCAGATCGCGGCGGAACTCTTCCTGAGCGTCCACACCGTGCATCGGCACGTCGCCAACGCCCGGACGAAGCTCGGAGTGCCGACGCGCGCGGCTGCGGCGGCATGGGCGGTCGCCCACGCCGCCGGCGCCTAGCGCCTATCCGGCGAGACCGCGCCGCTCGAGGAGCGGCTGGATCTCGGCATCCCGCCCGCGGAAATCGCGGTAGGCCTCGAGCGGGTCCTTCGAGCCCCCGACGCCCAGGAGGCGCCCGCGGAAGCGGTCGCCGTTCTCGCGCCGCAGTCCGCCGTTCTCGCGGAACCACTCCACGGTGTCGGCGTCGAGCACCTCGCTCCAGATGTACGAGTAGTAGCCCGCGCTGTACCCGCCCGAGAACACGTGGGCGAAGTACGTCGACGAGTAGCGCGTCGGCACGACGGGGTTGTCGAGGCCGATGTCGGCGAGGGCGGCCGCCTCGAAATCCGCGACATCGATCTCGGCCGCGGCCTCCTCGACCGACAGGGAGTGCCACGCCTGGTCGAGCCAGGCGGCGGCGAGGTACTCGCTGGTCGCGAAGCCCTGGTTGAACGCCTCGGACGCGTGCAGCTTCTCCACGATCTCGGCGGGCAGCGGCTCATCGGTGTCGATGTGGCGGGCGTACGAGGCCAGGATCTCGGGCCAGTAGATCCACATCTCGTTGACCTGGCTCGGGAACTCGACGAAGTCGCGGTAGACGTTGGTCCCGGCGAAGTGCGGGTAGGTGACGGTCGCGAACAGGCCGTGCAGCGCGTGGCCGAACTC
Organism: Microbacterium sp. NPDC056569; assembly: GCF_042793475.1. NCBI lineage: Bacteria > Bacillati > Actinomycetota > Actinomycetes > Micrococcales > Microbacteriaceae > Microbacterium > Microbacterium sp. NPDC056569. Next base: position 123,380 of record NZ_JBHTUV010000005.1, read on the forward strand.
GTGGAACAGCGTGGTCACCTCGTCGAGGCTGAGCAGCGTCGGTCGCCCCTCGGCCGGCTTCGGCACGTTGAGGTTGTTGACCACGATGGGCTGCGTGCCGCGCAGGCGCGACTGCAGCACGATCGAGTTCATCCAGGCCCCGCCGCGCTTCGTGTCGCGCGTGTAGAGATCGAGGATGTACAGCCCGAGCGTCGAGCCGTCGGCGTTGTGGATCTCGAAGACGCGCGTGTCGGGGTGGTAGCCGCCGAGGTCGGAGCGCTCGGCGAACGTGATGCCGTAGAGGTCGGTCGCCGCCCGGAACACGCCGTCCTGGAGCACGCGCTCCGCCTCGAACCAGGGCCGCAGCGCGGCGCGGTCGAGGTCGTACTCGGCGGCGCGCACCCTCTCCGTGTAGAAGGCCCAGTCGTGCGCCTCGAGCGCGAACGGACCGGGGGCGGCGTCGATGATCGCCTGCAGCTTCTCCTGTTCCCGGCGCGCGTTGCGCGCTGCCGGCGCGGCGAGCCGGCGCAGCAGGTCGTGGACGGCCGCAGGCGAGCCGGCGGTCTGGTCCGACGTGATGTATGCCGCGTGCGAGTCGTAGCCGAGCAGAGCGGCTCGTTCGGCGCGCAGTCGCACGATCTCGATCAGCGTGGCGCGATTGTCGTTGTCGTTGCCCCGCGCGCCGCGGGAACGGGATGCTGCGAGCAGGCGCGCGCGGGAATCCCGGTCGGTGAGACTCGAGAGGTAGGGGTGGCCGGTGAAGAGGGTCAGCGTGACCACCCACTTGCCGTCGAGCCCGCGATCCGCGGCGGCCTGCGCCGCCGCGGAGAGCTCGCCCTCGGACAGCCCGTCGAGCTCGGACGCGTCATCGAAGACGATCGCCAGATCGTTGGTGTCGGCGAGGAGGCTCTTCTCGAACTGTGTCGTGAGGGTCGACAGCCGTTGATTGAGCTCGGTGAGCCGCTTCTTCGCCTCGTCGTCGAGTCCCGCGCCCGCGTGGGCCATCTCGGTGTGGTGTCGCTCCACGAGGTAGCGCTGCTCGGGCGTCACATCGAGCTCGTCCAGCTGGTCGTGGATCGTCTTGATGCGCCAGAACAGCGCGGAGTCCAGCTGGATCGAGTCCTGGTGCGCCGACATGAGGGGGGCGAGCTCCTCCTCGATCGCCTGGATCTCGGGCGTCGCGTCGGCGGAAGACACCGTGTAGAACGTGCGGGCCACGTCGCCCAGGAGTCGTCCGCTCTCCTCCAGCGGCACCAGGGTGTTCTCGAAGGTGGGCATCGACCGGACCCGCGTGATCGCCGACACCTCGGCGGTGTGGGCGGCGAAGGCCTGCTCGAACGCCGGCAGGTAGTGCTCGGGGCGGATCGCGGCATAGTCGGGAAGCCCGTACGGCAGCGTGCTGGGGGACAGGAGCGGGTTGTCGTTCGACATGGCGTCCAGCCTAGTCACGGGATCGCGCCATGCCGAGATCTGTTTGCAAACAAGACATTGCAAAGAAATACTTGCAAAGAAGTGTTTGCATCGCTACTCTGGGGACATGTCAGAGAACGAGGCGAACGAGCAGGCCGATGCCGCCGCCCGCACGGAGCAGCGCCACAACGAGGATCGCGTCCTCGATTCGGGCGCACTCCGGGCCCTCGCACACCCGCTGCGCGTGAAGATCTACGACATCCTCAGCCAGTACGGTCCGCAGACGGCGAGCTCGCTCGCCGAGCGGCTGGGGGAGTCGAGCGGGTCGACCAGCTATCACCTCCGGGCGCTCGCCAAGCACGACCTGATCCGTGAGGCCACCGACCGCGGCACAGGCCGCGAGCGGTGGTGGGAGCGTCCGGTCGGCGGCGTCTCGTTCGCCAACCCCGACGCCATGACGACGCCGGCTGGCCGCGCGGCCACACAGGTGGTCATGAACGAGTTCCTGCGCAACCGCAACGACCAGCTGCTCGACTTCCTCAACCGGGGGATCGGCGGCGAGGACGAGAAGTGGCAGGAGGGGACGCTCATCTCGACCGCCACCGCGCGCCTCACGCCGGAGCAGAGCAAGGATCTGGCGCTGAAGATCATGGCGCTCATCGACGAGACCGTCGACAACTACCGCAATCAGACCGGCGAGAACGTCCGGCCCGTCACCATCCGGGCCGACCTGTTCCCGCTCCCGCAACTAGGAGGACAGTCATGACCGCCATCACGGCAGACGAACTCGCAGCACGTGGGTTCCGGGCATCCGCCACCCGATTCGACCGCGCGCTGCTGCGCGCGGCATCCGCTCTCGACGCGTACGTGGTCGCACGCGTCGAGAAGCGTGACGACGCTCGGGAGCGTCGCGCACTGGCCGCACAGGCCGCCGCGAGCGGTGCCCGGCGCGAAGCCGAGGCGCGCGCCGCGATGGGAATGCTCCCGCGATGAGCGAGAGCGTCGACACGGCTGAGCGGACCGGATCGCCGGCCGAGCGGGCACGCAGGGTCCCGCTCGGCCGCGATTTCGGCAAACTGTGGACCGCGGCCGCCTTCAGCAACCTCGCCGACGGCCTGGGGAGGGTGGCGGTGCCGCTCATCGCCACCACACTCACCCGCGATCCGCTCGCGATCGCGGCGATCGGGGCACTGGCGTTCCTGCCGTGGCTCGTCTTCGGGCTGCCGGCGGGCATGATCGTCGACAGGTTCGACCGCCGGTGGATCATGGCGGTCGCGAACGGCATCCGCGGACTCGCCGCCGTCGGGCTCGCCGTGCTCACCGTCACCGGGGCGCTCGACATCTGGTGGCTGTTCGCCGGCGTTCTGGTGTTCGGGCTCGGCGAGACGCTCTTCGACAACGCGACGAACGCGATCGTGCCGAGCATCGTGAAGCGCCCTGCGCTCGACCGCGCGAACGGCTGGCTGCAGGCCGCGCAGATCACCATCGACAGCTTCATCTCGTCGCCGATCGGCGGCGTGCTGTTCGCGATCTCGCTCGCACTGCCGCTCTGGGTGGGTGCCGCGGGCTACCTGATCCCCATCGTGCTGGCGGTGATGCTTCCGCTGTCGGCAGCGCGCCCGTTGCACGATGCTCCGGTGGCGGCCGTACGCGCGGAAGCCGCGGTCGCCGCCGGCGATCCGCTGGCAGCCGCCGAGGAGGCGGCGCAGGCGGATGCTGCGGCCCCTGTCCGTCCGAACGTCTCGGCCCGCGACGCCTTCGTGTACCTCTGGAACCACCGGTTCCTGCGCTCGATGGTGATCTTCACCTCGATCGTCGGCTCCGCCTTCGCGTTCGCTCAGGCGCCCGTCTACCTGTACTTCCTCGACGTCCAGCATGTCCCGGCCGCCGCGATCGGCGTGGTCACCGCCGGGATCGGGCTCGGCGGGCTCGCCGGCTCGCTCGTCGCGTCGCCGCTCGTCGCGAGGTTCGGCCGGGGCGCGGTCATGCTCGGTGCCAACGTCGTCGCCGCGGTCAGCCTCGCCGCCGTCTGGGCGGCGCCCGAGGCCATCACCGGCACGATCGCGTACGGCTTGATGGCCGCAGCGGTCTCGGTCTGGAACGTGCCGTGGGGCGCGCTGCGGCAGCTGATCGTGCCGGGGCACATCTTCGGCCGAGTGCTCGGCATCAGCCGCACCTTCACGTGGGGCATCTTCCCGTTCGCGACGCTCCTCGGCGGCTGGGTCGCCCGCGTCGACCTGCGGCTGCCGTTCCTCATCGCCGCAGGCGTGACGCTTGTCGCGACCCTGTTCGCCGTGCGACTGCTCCTCTCGGCGTCCACGCACGACGCGCCGGAGGAGTGAGCGTCCGAGGCTTACGCGAACCCGTCGTCCGGGTCATGCCGGACGACGGGTTCGCCCTCGGCATCCAGCGACACGATGACCCCGGTGTCGAGCTCGGCGATCGGCTTGCCCTCGAGCCAGGTGAGAGTCCACCGCGGACGAGGCTGACCGAGCTGGTCGCCGGGAATGGTGTCGTCGACGGAGCGGATGCCGCGTACCAGCGCCTCCGGCACGGCCTTCGGCGGTACGTCGCCCGAGGTCCAGCGGGTTCCGAGTTGCATGTCACGCCTCCTGGGGAGCGAGTTCGACGCTGTCGATGACGAGCTCGTTCGACCCGTCGAGCAGCTCGAGCTTCTCGATCCGGCCGACGGCGCGAAGGTCGCCCTCCGCGAGCCGCAGGTTGGCGATCGTGCGGTCGTCGGCGCGGACGGTGAGCGAGGCGACCGGCGTCTTCTGGGAGGCCTTGGCCTCGGTCTTGGCACGGCGGATGCCGATCAGCGCCTCACTCACGGCGACGAGCACGGCGGGGTCGCCCCACTCCTCGTCGGGCGCCACCGGCCAGCCGGCCGTGTGCACCGAGCCGTCGTTGAACCACGACCACGCCTCCTCGGTCGCGAACGCGAGCACGGGAGCCAGAAGCCGCAGCAGCGCCGACATCGCCAGGCGCAGCGCGAGTGCGGCGGAGGCCTGACCCGCGTCGGTCTGGTTGTAGGCGCGCTCCTTGACGAGCTCGAGGTAGTCGTCGCAGAACGTCCAGAAGAACGACTCCGTGACCTCCAGCGCCCGGGCGTGGTCATAGTTGTCGAGGGCCTTCGTGGCGTCGCGCACCACGCCGTGGAGGGTGGCGAGCATCGACGCGTCGAGCGCGTGGGTCACCTCGGCGCCCTCGGGCACGGGGAACGACAGCACGAACTTCGCCGCGTTGAGCACCTTGATGGCGAGGCGGCGGCCGATCTTCACCTGCGTCGGATTCTGCGGGTCGAACGCGGCGTCGGTGCCGAGGCGGCTCGACGCCGCCCAGTACCGCACCGCGTCGGAGCCGTGCTGCGAGAGGATGTCGGCGGGCGTGACGACGTTGCCCTTCGACTTCGACATCTTCTTGCGGTCGGGGTCGACGATGAAGCCCGAGATCGCAGCATCCGTCCACGGTGCGCGGTCGTCCTCGAGGGCGCTGCGCAGCAGCGTCGAGAAGAGCCACGTGCGGATGATGTCCTGACCCTGCGGGCGGAGATCGAACGGAGCGACGAGGCTCCACAGCTCCGGGTCGCGCTCCCACCCGCCGGCCAGCTGCGGCGTGAGAGACGAGGTCGCCCACGTGTCGAAGATGTCGTTCTCACCGTCGAATCCGCCGGGCACGCCGCGCTGGTCGGCGGTGTAGCCGGGCGGCACGTCGGTCGACGGGTCGATCGGCAGCGAGGCGTGGTCGGGCGTGAGCACGCGGTCGTAATCCCGCTCGCCGTTCTCGTCGAGCGCGTACCAGACCGGGATGGGCACGCCGAAGAAGCGCTGGCGCGAGATCAGCCAGTCACCGGTCAGGCCGTTGGTCCAGTTCTCGAACCGCACGCGCATGAAATCGGGGTGCCACGACATCTCCTTGCCGAGCGAGATGAGCTTGTCGCGGAGCGCCTCGTCGCGGGCGCCGTTGCGGATGTACCACTGGCGCGTCGAGACGATCTCCATCGGGCGATCGCCCTTCTCGTAGAACTTCACGACGTGCGTGAACGGCTTCGGGTCGCCGATCAGCTCGCCGGAGTCCTGCAGCAGCTCGACGACGCGCTTCTTGGCGCTGAACACCGTCTTGCCCGCCAGCTCGGCGTAGGCCGCCTTGCCGGCATCGCTCGCGATCGCCTCGGGCGCCTCGGGGATGACGCGTCCGTCGAGGCCCAGGACGGTGCGGTTGGGGAGGTCGAGCTCGCGCCACCAGATGATGTCGGTGACGTCGCCGAAGGTGCAGATCATCGCGATGCCCGAGCCCTTGTCGGGCTGCGCGAGGGGATGCGCGAGGATCGGGACCTCGACCTCGAACAGGGGCGTGCGCACCGTGGTGCCGAAGAGCGGCTGGTAGCGATCGTCGTCGGGGTGCGCCACGAGGGCGACGCAGGCCGGCAGCAGCTCGGGGCGCGTCGTCTCGATGTGGACGTCGCCGGCGCCGTCGGTGCGGTGGAACGCCACGCGATGGTACGCCGCGGGCTGGTCGCGCTCCTCGAGCTCAGCCTGCGCGATCGCGGTGCGGAAGTCGATGTCCCACATGGTGGGGGCGAGGTCCTGGTACGCCTCGCCGCGCTCCAGGTTCCGCAGGAAGGCGCGCTGACTGGTGCGGATCGTGTCGTCCGAGATGGTGCGGTAGGTCTGCGTCCAGTCGACGCTCAGACCCAGCTGGCGGAAGAGGGACTCGAAGTGCTTCTCATCCTCGACCGTGAGCTTCTCGCACAGCTCGATGAAGTTGCGGCGGCTGACGGGCACCTGGTCGGCGGCACGGCTCGACTTGTTGTCGCCGCCCTCGAACGGCGGCGTGAAGTCGGCGTCGTACGGCAGCGACGGGTCGCAGCGCACGCCGTAGTAGTTCTGCACGCGGCGCTCGGTCGGAAGGCCGTTGTCGTCCCAGCCCATGGGGTAGAACACCGTCTTGCCGCGCATGCGCTCGTAGCGCACCTTGAGGTCGGTGTGCGTGAACGAGAAGACGTGCCCGATGTGCAGACTCCCGGAGGCGGTCGGCGGGGGAGTGTCCACCGAGTAGACGCCCTCGCGGCCGACCTCGACGGCACGGGCGCGGTCGAACAGGTACGTTCCCTGCCCGGACCACGCCGCATCCCACTTCTCCTCGAGGCCCTCCAGCGCGGGCTTGTCCGGAATCTGACCCTCTGCGGGGCGGGCGTCGGTCATGGCGTCTCCTCGAGCGATATGTGCGGCACTGTGTGAGCGTGCCTGAGTGTGGGATGTCGCTCGATTCTACCCGGGTGCGCACGCACCTCGGAAAGCGAGCGGATGCCGGGGCCCCCGGCATCCGCTCGCTCTGCACTCTCTGTGGACTCAGACGTTCGCGGACTGGATGGCGAACTCGGGCTCGGCGCCGGCCCCCGGGTCGGTGGCCAGCTCCGGCTCCGCATGCCGCCGTGACGCGACCCACGCCGAGAACAGCGTGATGACGGACATGAGCGCCAGGATCACGCCGGGGTGCCACCAGGCGTAGCCGGTCGCCTCGCCGAGCGTGAGGGTGAGGTACGGCACGAAGCCGCTGATGGTCGCAGCGAGTGCGTAGGCGAAGGACAGGGCCGAATACCGGAAGGCGTCGGGGAAGAGGTCATTCATGAGACCGCCCAGCGCCGCCCACGCCATCGTCGGAAGTATTCCGCCGACGAGCATCGTCGCGACGAGGATCGGGAAGGTCGCGAACTGGAGCAGGAAGTACATCGGGAACGTGATGAGGAGGGTGCCGAGCGCTCCCCACACGACGACGTTCGCGGAGCCGACCCGGCTCGCCCACGCACCGAACAGCGGGATGGTGACGAGCTGCAGGAGCCCGCCGACGGTCGTCGCGACGAGGAGATCCTGGACGCTGAACCCGAGCTGCTCGACGCCGTAGTTGACGGTGTAGGTGTTCATGAGCGAGTACGACCCGATGCCCAGGAGGGCGGCTCCGATCGCGATCGCCATCGCGCCCGGGCGCTTCGCGAACATCGTGAGGAACGGCACCCGGTCGCGACGCCCCTCGGCGACGACGCTCTCGAACACCGGCGTCTCGGTGATGGACCACCGCAGATACAGCGAGACGAGCAGGAGCGGGATCGCGAGGAGGAACGGGATGCGCCACCCCCACGCGGCGATCTGCTCGGCAGGCAGTACCGCGGTCAGCACGATGAACACGGTCGCGGAGAGGATCGAGCCGACCGGGGAGCCGAGCTGGGGGACTGCGGCGTAGAACGCGCGCTTGGCGGGGCCGGAGTTCTCGGTCGCGATGAGGATCGAGCCGCCCCACTCGCCGCCGAGCGACAGGCCCTGGACGATGCGGAGCACGATCAGCAGGACCGCGCCGAGCCACCCCGCCTGCGCATAGGTCGGCAGCAGGCCGATGAGCCCGGTCGCGACGCCCATGAGTGCCACCGTCCACAGCAGGGTCGCCCGGCGGCCGAGCCGGTCGCCCATGTAGCCGAAGATCACGGCACCGATCGGGCGGACGACGAAGGCGAGCGCGATCGTGAGGAACGCGGCGCTGGTCGCGCCGAACTGCCCCAGGGGATCGAAGAACAGCGGGCCGACGAAGAACGCCGAGAAGTACGCGAAGAGGTAGAAGTCGAAGGACTCGAGCGAGGTGCCCACCATCGACGCCCACGCGACGCGACGGGTCGGGGCGGTCTGGCGGGCGAGAGCGGGACGGGGTGCTGCTGCGGTCACGGGAGTTGATCTTGGCACGAGTCCAGAAACCCCTGGGACGCCCGTCGCATTCCCTCTTGCACAGCCACGGTAGAATCGTCGGACCAGCGCGGATCCGGCCATCACCGGGGAGCTCTCGGAAGAACAGGAAGCCACGCACGCGGCCTCCCCATTAGAACCGAGCGGGTCAGGCCCGTCACAGCCGCAGTGAGAGAGGGCGCCTCGGTCCCTGAGCCTGTCGAAGGGCCCGAGCGTCAATGCAGGGTGGTACCGCGGTACGCCAGGTCAGGGAGCCCGGCAGTGTCGTCCCCGCAGGAAGCACACGAACGAGCACCTGCGAGAGAAGATGACCTACCCCCGCCCCTCCGCCTTCGGGCCCGCGGCCGACACCGCGCCGGCCCCCGTCGTTCCGAGCCCGCGCTTCCCCGAGATCGAGCAGCAGACGCTCGCGTTCTGGGGGGCCGACCGCACGTTCCGCGCGTCGATCGACCAGCGCGACGGTGCGGAGGAGTGGGTCTTCTACGACGGCCCGCCGTTCGCCAACGGCCTTCCCCACTACGGCCACCTCCTCACGGGCTACGCGAAGGACGTCTTCCCGCGCTTCCAGACGATGCGCGGCAAGAAGGTCGACCGCGTCTTCGGCTGGGACACGCACGGCCTTCCTGCCGAGCTCGAGGCGATGAAGCAGCTCGGGATCACCGAGAAGAGCGAGATCGAGGCGATGGGCATCGCGACGTTCAACGCGAAGTCCCGCGATTCGGTGCTGGCGTACACCCGCGAGTGGGAGGACTACGTCACCCGGCAGGCGCGCTGGGTCGACTTCGAGCGCGGCTACAAGACGCTGGACCTCACCTACATGGAGTCCGTGCTGTGGGCGTTCAAGACGATCTACGACAAGGGTCTCGCGTACGAGGGCCATCGCGTGCTGCCGTACTGCTGGCGCGACGAGACGCCGCTGTCGGCGCACGAGCTGCGCATGGACGACGACGTCTACAAGATGCGTCAGGACCCCTCGGTCACGATCACCTTCCCACTCACGGGCGTGAAGGCCGAGGCGCTCGGGCTCACCGGCGTGCGCGCGCTCGCATGGACGACGACCCCGTGGACGCTGCCCACGAACTTCGCCCTGGCGGTGGGCCCGGGCATCCGCTACGTCGTCGTGCCCGGTGGCCCGAACGGTGCGGCCGACGTCCCGGCCGGCGATGATCCCGAGGGCGCCACGGCGCACCGCTACCTCCTCGCCGAGGAGCTGCTCTCCGGCTACGCGAAGGACCTCGGCTACGACTCCGCCGACGCCGCGCGCGAGGCCGTCGAGCAGTCCGTGCTCGGCGCCGATCTCGAGAACGTCACCTACGATCGCCTCTTCGACTACTACGCGGATGCGGCGATCTGGGGCACGCAGGGCGCCTGGCGGATCCTCGTGGACGACTACGTCACCACGGGCGACGGCACCGGCATCGTCCACCAGGCCCCGGCGTTCGGTGAGGACGACCAGCGCGTGACGGAGGCCGCCGGCATCCCGCTCATCATGAGCCTCGACGACGGCGGACGCTTCCTCCCGCAGGTGACGGACGTCGCGGGCGAGCTGTGGATGGACGCCAATCGTCCCCTCATCCGCCTGCTGCGCCAGGAGGGACGCCTCCTGCGCGAGGCGAGCTACGAGCACTCGTACCCGCACTGCTGGCGCTGCCGCAACCCCCTCATCTACCGCGCGGTGTCGAGCTGGTTCGTGCGCGTCACCGACATCAAGGACCGCATGCTCGCGGGCAACGAGCAGATCACGTGGGTGCCCGAGAACGTCAAGCACGGCCAGTTCGGCAAGTGGCTCGAGGGGGCGCGCGACTGGTCGATCAGCCGCAACCGCTACTGGGGCTCGCCGATCCCGGTGTGGAAGAGCGACGACCCGGAGCACCCGCGCGTCGACGTCTACGGCTCGCTCGAAGAGCTCGAGCGCGATTTCGGACGCCTGCCCCGCAACGCCGATGGCGACGTCGACCTGCACCGCCCGTACATCGACGACCTGACGCGCCCGAACCCGGACGACCCGACCGGCAGGAGCACCATGCGCCGGATCGAGGACGTCTTCGACGTGTGGTTCGACTCGGGCTCGATGCCGTACGCGCAGGTCCACTATCCGTTCGAGAACCAGCAGTGGTTCGACGAGCACTCGCCCGCGGACTTCATCGTGGAATACATCGGCCAGACGCGCGGCTGGTTCTACGTCATGCACGTGCTCTCGACGGCGCTGTTCGACCGGCCCGCCTTCACCGGCGTGTCGTGCCACGGCATCGTGCTCGGCAGCGACGGGCTCAAGATGTCGAAGTCGCTGCGCAACTACCCCGACGTCAGCGAGGTGTTCGACCGCGACGGCTCCGACGCGATGCGCTGGTTCCTCATGTCGAGCTCCGTGCTGCGCGGCGGCAACCTCATCGTCACCGAGGAGGGCATCCGCGCGGGCGTCCGCGAGTTCCTGCTGCCCCTGTGGAACGCGTGGTACTTCTTCGCGACGTACGCCAACGCCGCAGGCGGCGCCGGCGGCGAGGGCTACCAGGCGTCGTGGCGCACCGACTCGACGGACGTGCTGGACCGTTACATCCTGGCGCTCACCGGCGACCTGGTGCGCGACGTGGCCGACGATCTCGAGGTGCTCGACTCGACGCTCGCCGCAGCGAAGCTCCGCGACTTCGCCGAGGCGCTCACCAACTGGTACATCCGCCGCTCGCGCGACCGGTTCTGGGTGGGCGTCTCCGACGATCCGAAGAGCCGCGAAGCGTTCGACACGCTGTACACGGTGCTCGAGACTCTCACGCGCGTCGCCGCGCCGCTCATTCCCCTGGTCTCGGAGAAGATCTGGCAGGGCCTGACCGGAGGGCGCAGCGTGCACCTGCAGGATTGGCCCGACGCCGACGCGTTCCCCGCCGCCGACGACATCCGCGCCGCGATGGACGCGGTCCGGGAGACATCCAGCGTCGCCAACGCACTGCGCAAGAAGGAGGGCCGTCGCGTGCGGCTTCCGCTCCCCACCCTCACGGTGGCGGTCCCGGATGCTGCGTCCCTCGCGCAGTTCGACGGCATCCTGCGCGATGAGCTCAACGTGAAGTCGGTCGAGCTCATCGAGCTGGGCGACGACGTGTCGGAGCGCTACGGCATCAGCAAGCGGCTCACGGTGAACGCGCGAGCCGCTGGTCCGCGACTGGGCAAGCAGGTGCAGCACGTCATCTCGGGAGCGAAGGCCGGCGTGTGGGAGGAGCGCGACGGCGTCGTGGTCGTCGACGGCATCGCCCTGGAGCCCGGGGAGTACGACCTCACGCTCGAGGCCGGCGGGGTCGCCGACGGCACGGCGATCGCGCTGCTCGCCGGCGACGGCTTCGTGCTGCTCGACACCACGACCACGCCCGAGCTCGAGGCCGAGGGATTGGCCCGCGACGTCATCCGCGCCGTCCAGGACACCCGCAAGGCCGCCGGCTTCGACGTCAGCGACCGCATCCGGCTCGGCCTCGTGTTCGACGACGAGGCCGACGGCGAGGCCGTCGCGGCCGCCTTCGACGTCGCCGACGTGGCGGGTGAGACGCTCGCCCTCGCGCACACGGTGCGCACGCGCACGGCCGAGCTCGCAGCATCCGGTGATTCCGCGACGGAAGTCGAGTACGAGGCTGTCGTCGACGCGGGGACCTATGCCAACCGCGGCGCCTTCACGGTCTCGGTGGGCCGGACGGAGGCTGCGGCATGAGCGATCGCGACCGACGGCGCGCAGACGCCGTCTACGAGGCCCTCCTGCAGCGCCAGGGGGAGCGGTGGGTGCAGCCGCGGGTCGAGCGCACCCGTCGCGTGCTCGAACTGCTCGACGACCCGCAGAAGACCTACCGCGTCGTGCATGTCACCGGCACGAACGGCAAGACGTCGACCAGCCGCATGATCGAGAGCCTGGTGCGGGCGCACGGCCTGCGCACCGGTCTGTTCACCAGCCCCCATCTCGAGCGGTTCACCGAGCGCATCATGGTCGACGGCGAGCCGATCGACGATGCCGCGGTCGCGGACGCGTGGGATGAGATCGCACCGTTCGTCGACCTCGTCGACGCGGAGCTCGCCGCGAACGGCGATGCGCCGCTCACGTTCTTCGAACTGCTGACGGTGCTGGCGTTCGTCGCCTTCGCGGACGCGCCGATCGATGTGCTGGTGCTGGAGGTCGGGATGGGCGGTTCGTGGGACTCCACGAACACCGCCGACGGCGACGTGGCGGTGTTCGCGCCCATCGACCTCGACCACGCGGATCGTCTCGGCGACACGATCGCCGAGATCGCGAGTGTGAAGGCGGGCATCATCAAGGACGGCGCGGCGGTCGTGTCGGCTCGACAGGATGCCGCCGCCGAGGCGGTGCTCCGCGAAGCCGCCACCGCGCACGGCGCCTCGATCGCCTTCGAGGGCGCCGAGTTCGCGCTTGCGCAGCAGCGACTCGCCGTCGGCGGACAGCAGATCAGCGTGCGCGGCCTCGCCGGCACCTACGAGGACGAGTACTTGCCGCTGTACGGCGCGCACCAGGGCTTCAACGCCGCGCTCGCGATCGCGGCGGTCGAGTCGCTCGTCGGCGGCGCGTCGCAGCCGATCGCCGGAGACGTGCTCGCGGAGGGCCTCGGAGGAGTCACCTCGCCCGGACGCCTCCAGCTCGTCGGCGCCGCCCCGACCGTGCTCGTCGACGCGGCCCACAATCCGCACGGCGCCCGCGCGCTGGTGACCGCGCTGCGCGAGTCGTTCGACTTCGACGAGTGGGGCGTCGTGCTCGGCGTGCTCTCCGACAAGGATGCCGCCGGCATCGTCTCCGAGCTCGCACCCGTCGCCGCGCACGTGTTCGCGACCGCTCCCGACTCCGAGCGCGCGGAGGACGCGGACGCCATCGCCGATCTCGCGGAGGCGCACGATCTGCGGGTCTCCGTGCACCGCGACCTCGCCGACGCCGCGGAGGCGGCCCGCGCGTGGGCCGCAGCATCCGATCGGCGCGCGGTCGTGATCGCGGGATCGGTCGTGCTCGCGGGCGAGGCCCTCGCGCTCGCGGCGGACGAGGACTGGAAGGCCGGGTGGAACGAGTGACCGACGCGAAGCAGCCGAAGCCCCGTCGCCCGCGCGGGGCGGCGGAGTCGCTGGCCACCATCGTGCTCGGCTTCGAATCGATCGTCGTCTTCCTCGGCGGCCTCGTCGTCTACGGCCTCAAGGCGCTGCCCGCCTCGATCGAGCCGTGGTGGGGCATCGTGGCCGGCGCCGCTGTCGCGGCGCTGATGATCGTGACGACGCGCCTCGTGCGGTACCGCTGGGGGATCGTGCTCGGCTGGGTGCTGCAGGCGATCGTCCTGCTCGGCGCGTTCCTCGTGCCCGCGCTGGCCGTCGTCGCGGTCATTTTCGGCGGCATGTACGGGTATGCGACGATCAAGGGGGCCGCTCTGGACCGGCGCAACGCGCGCCTCGCAGCGGATCCCCCTCCCCACGCCTGATCTGCAACGAAAGGCCCCGCATGCCCATCGAAGAGACCCTCGTCCTCGTCAAGCCCGACGGAGTCGCGCGCGGCCTCACCGGCGCGATCCTCGCTCGCATCGAGGCGAAGGGGTACGCCCTCGTCGACATCCGCCTCGTCGAGCCCGACCGTGAGACCCTCGAACGCCACTACGCCGAGCACGAGGGCAAGCCGTTCTACGAGCCCCTGCTCGAGTTCATGATGTCGGGGCCGTCGGTCGCGATCCGCCTGGCGGGCAACCGCGTGATCGAGGGCTTCCGCTCGCTCGCGGGGACCACCGACCCCACGACGGCGGCTCCGGGCACGATCCGCGGCGACTACGGCCGCGACTGGGGACTGAAGGTGCAGCAGAACCTCGTCCACGGATCCGACAGCCCCGAGTCCGCCGCCCGCGAGCTCGAGATCTGGTTCGCCTGATCCGTCCTGCGGCTGACCTCCGGAGGCCTTCCGAGGCCGCGGAGGTCAGCCGAACAGCGTCTGCCAGATGTTGACGACGGCGTTCATCTCGAGCTGCGCCAGCAGCAGGATGATCGCGTAGCTCACGATCGCAGCCAGTGGCACCCACACCATGAGGCGGTCGGAGATGTCGCGGGCCCGCTCGGAGGCCGGGACCAGGCCGGCGCGCAGCATGTGCAGGGTGACGGCGTAGAAGGTCGGGATGGTGACCGCCCACGTCACCATGCACCACGGGCAGAGCGTGTGCAGGTTGGGCGCGTAGATGCTCTGGCTGATGAGCCAGATCACGAAGCCGAACGCGAAGGCGATGCCGGCCCAGAAGCACCACCAGAACCAGCGTGCGAACCGGGCGCGCGCGAGGATGGCCATGCCGACCACGATCGGGGCGACCCATCCGGTGAGTCCGAGGATCGGGTTGGGGAAGCCGAATGCGCTGCCCTGCCACGAGTCGAGGTTCGCCGTGCACTGCACCAGCACGCTGAAGTCGCACGATGCGATCGCGTCGGGGTCCGCGAGCTTCTCGAACTTCTCGATCGTGAGCGAGAAGGCCGCCCACCACCCGATGACGCCCGCGATCACGAGCCATACGGCGAGTCCGGTCGGGCGGGTGCGGGTCTGCTGCGCGGGCATGCCTCGGATTATGACATCGAGATCTGCACGGATGCCGCACCCCGGCGCCGTGGCAAATCGCCGATCCGCGGCGTGGGGGAGGCGTGGTCTCGGCGCGAATGGGCATTCTGGCGGGGGAAGTGCGATAATGGGGGGCGATGACTCACGGCCGCGCCGTGACGATCATCACCAGAAGACTTCAGGGCGACGAGTGCCCTTGGCAGCGCGAGCATCCGCCTAGCGCCGGACGACCGCTGCAGACCGAGTGAGTTCGCGGCACCGCCCCGTCCAGAGGGGCATGGGCGGCGCTGCACGAGATTTCGCCGGGCGACGCGCGGTGTCGCCCCGCTAGGAGTACGCCAGTGATGGCTGATGGAACCGATGCAGAATTCACCCCTCAGGCAGAACCCGACGCACCGCTGACAGCGGGCGACGAGGCGGCGTCCGCTGCCGAAGCGGAATCGCCGGCCGAGGAGACGCAGGAGACCGTGGAGGTCTCCGCGCCGACCGAGGAGAGCCTGGCGCAGGCCGAGGCTTCCGACGCCGTGACGCCCGAGCCCGCTGCCGAGGCGGAAACCTTCGCGGGGGAGGAGCCCGTGGTCGCGGCTGAGCCCGAGCCCGAGACCGACGCCGCGGATGCGGCATCCGAGCCCGAGGCCCAGGCACCGTCCGAGGACGAAGCACCCACCGAGCCCGAGGTCCCCGCCGAGCCTGAGGTCCCCGCCGAGCCCGAGGTCCCCGCCGAGCCCGAGGTCCCCGCCGAGCCCGAGGCGGTGACCGCCGTGACCCTCGGGCTCCTTCCCGAGGTCTTCGTGTCGGCGGTGTCGACGCAGCTCATGTTCTACGCGCCCGAGATCACGCCGCTTCCTGCGCGGCCGGGCCGCGCGCAGCCCGAAGCCGAGCCCGACGCGGCGGCATCGTCCAGCACCTCGCGCCGCCGCAGCCGTCGCCGCGGCGAGGGCAAGGACGAGGCATCCGCTACATCCGAGCCGTCGCAGCCCCGTCAGCGTGCCGTCGAGCTCATCACGGAGCCCCAGCGCATCAAGGGCTCGACGCGTCTGGAGGCGAAGAAGCAGCGCCGCCGCGACGGCCGCGAGGCCGGCCGCCGCCGTGCGGTGGTGACCGAGGCGGAGTTCCTCGCGCGTCGTGAGGCCGTCGACCGCGACATGATCGTGCGCTCGCGCAACGGCCGCATCCAGATCGCCGTGCTCGAGGACAACGTGCTCGTCGAGCACTACGTCGCCCGCAACCAGGACGCGTCCCTCATCGGCAACGTCTACCTCGGCCGCGTCCAGAACGTCCTGCCGAGCATGGAGGCCGCCTTCGTCGACATCGGCCGGGGCCGCAACGCCGTGCTGTACTCGGGCGAGGTCGACTGGGACGCCGTCGAGACCGGCAACCAGCCGCGCCGGATCGAGCTCGCGCTCAAGACCGGTGACCGCGTCCTCGTTCAGGTCACGAAGGATCCGGTCGGACACAAGGGTGCCCGGCTCACGAGCCAGATCTCGCTCCCCGGTCGGTACCTCGTGTACGTTCCGGGCGGCAACATGAACGGCATCTCGCGCAAGCTTCCCGACACCGAGCGCGCCCGCCTCAAGAAGATCCTCAAGGAGGTGCTGCCCGAGTCCTCGGGCGTCATCGTCCGCACCGCCGCCGAAGGCGCCACCGAGGACCAGCTGACGCGCGATGTGCAGCGTCTCACGAACCAGTGGGAGCACATCTCGAAGCAGATCGAGACGATCCAGGCGCCGGCGCTCCTGCACTCCGAGCCGGACCTCCTCGTCAAGATCGTCCGCGACGTCTTCAACGAGGACTTCTCGAAGATGCTCATCCAGGGCGACGACGCGCATCACACGATCTCGAAGTACCTCGAGTCCGTCGCGCCCGACCTCCTCGAGCGCGTCGAGCGCTACGAGGGCGAGCACGACCCGTTCGACGTGTTCCGGGTGACGGAGCAGATCGAGAAGGCCCTCGACCGCAAGGTGTGGCTGCCCTCCGGAGGCTCGCTGGTCATCGACCGCACGGAGGCGATGACGGTCGTCGACGTCAACACGGGCAAGTTCGTCGGCTCCGGCGGCAACCTCGAAGAGACGGTCACGAAGAACAACCTCGAGGCCGCGGAGGAGATCGTCCGCCAGCTGCGCCTGCGCGACATCGGCGGCATCATCGTCGTCGACTTCATCGACATGGTGCTCGAGTCGAACCGCGACCTCGTCCTGCGCCGCCTCGTCGAGTGCCTGAGCCGCGACCGGACGAAGCACCAGGTCGCCGAGGTCACCTCGCTCGGCCTCGTCCAGATGACGCGCAAGAAGCTCGGGCTGGGCCTCCTCGAGACCTTCAGCGAGGCGTGCGAGGTCTGCGCCGGGCGCGGCCTGATCGTGCACCACGACCCCGTCGTCAAGCACCGCGCCCCGGCCGCGAGCGGCGCGCCCTCGTCCGGCCGCCGGCCGCGCGGCGGGGCACCGGCGACGTCCGGCGGCGCCTCGAACGGCACGCACGTCATCACCGAAGGAGTGAAGTCGGCCCTCGCGCAGATCGCCGCTTCCACGATCCACCACAACGACGAGGTCGCACCCGCCGAGGCGGAGCCCGCGGTCGAGCCGGCTCCGGTCGAGCGCCCGAAGAAGCCGCGCAAGAAGCGTTCGGAATCCGGCGCGAAGAAGGAGAACCGCACGGAGAAGGACCTCCTCCTGGACTCCGTGCTGAACGCCCTCCCGGAGCCGAAGGCCCCTGGTCAGGGTCGCTCCCGTCGTCGTGTGACGACCGCGGCGCTCACGGGGACGCCCGTGCCGCACACGCCCTCGGAGGACTGAGAATCACGCGCGCCCGTCCCGGCTGCCGCCGGGGTGGGCGCGCGCCCCTCTGTCGGCGCGACCGCGCGCTCGCTAGGGTGACCCCGGGAGCTGGGGAAACGGGGGCGCCATGGCGCGCTACGTGTTCGTGACGTGGGATGGCGGCGGCAACCGCATGCCCACGATCGTGATCGCGCGCGTGCTGCGCGACCGCGGACACGATGTGCGCGTCCTCGGGCACGATTCCCAGGCGACCGCGTACCGCGGCGCGGGCCTGCCGTTCACGGCGTTCGCGAGCGCACCCGGATTCGTGCTCGATCCTCGGCCCGCCGGCCTGATGCGGCTGGTGACCGACCACGGCCTCGCCGACGACACCGTGGCTCAGCTCGCCGCCTTTCCGGCCGACGTCGTCGTGGTGGACTGCATGCTGATCGCCGTCCTCGACGTCCTCGACCGGATGGACCAGCGCTTCGCCGTGCTCGAGCACACCATGCACGACTTCATCGCCTCGGGATCCCGCGTGCTGGGCGCCCTGGTCTGGCCGCGAGGGATGCGGGTGCGCACGCCCCGCCGGCATGCCGCGCCGATCCTGGTGGCATCCGTACCGGGCTTCGACGTGCCGTTCCCGTCGCAGCGCGCGCTGTCGGCCGCGCCGGGAGCGGTCGTGTACGCGGGCGCGATGACCAGGGCCGTCGCAGCGAAGCCGCTCACGCCGACCGTCGTCGTGAGCCTCAGCACCTACCGGTTCGCGGATCTCGTCACGACCTGGCAACGCGTGCTCGACGCCGTCGAAGGCCTCGACGTACGGGTGGTCGCCACACTCGGTCCGGCTCTGGCGGCCGGGGAAGTGCGGCTGCCCGCCGGCATCGAGGTTCACGAGTGGATGCCGCACGAGGAGCTGTTCCCGCACGCCACCGTGGTCGTGGGCCACGGCGGACACGGCACGACGCTCACGGCCCTCGCCCACGGAGTCCCCGTGGTCGCGCTCCCGCTCGAGCCGACGTCGGACCAGCCGCGCATCGCGCGGGCGATCGCACGAGCGGGAGTGGGGGCCACGATGTCGCGCAGGACGGACGCCGCGACGATCCGCGCGGCGATCCTGCGCACGCTCGGCGACGACGCCACCCTGGCCCGGGCGCAGCGCCTCGGCGAGGCCATCCGCGCGTTCGACGGACCCGGCCGCGCGGCGGACGTGCTCGAACTGTCCGCCGCGGCGGGGCGGTGAGTCAGTGGCGGTCCCGACCGCGCACGCGCAGTCCGGAGGCGATGAGGCGCCGCACCAGCTCGTGGCCGCTCACATGGAGCGCGCCGGCGGCGACCAGGCGCGCATGCGCCTCCTCCGGGACGTCGTAGTGGTCGAGGTCGAATCCGCGCGCCGGGATGCCGTTCGCGGCGGCGAACGCGTGGAGCTCCGCGAGGTCCGTGTCCGTCACCAGGTGCGCCCACAGACGGCCGTGAGCCGGCCAGAGAGGATCGTCGATGAGGATCGCCACGTGCAGATCCTACGCACCGCATGCCGCGACACGGTCCCGCCCGCTTTCGCGGAGTGTTCCGGCATCTGGTAAAGTAGACCCTTGGTGCGTCGAGATATCCGCACCAAGTCTTCGTTGACGTCCCCGAGTGCGTGCGCGTGCTCCCAGAAGAAACAGGTGTGAAGTGGTTTACGCAGTTGTGCGCGCCGGCGGCCGGCAGGAGAAGGTCGAGGTCGGCACGATCGTCGTTCTCGACCGTCAGGCCGCGAAGATCGGCGACAAGATCGAGCTCCCCGCGGTGCTCTTCGTCGATGGTGACACCGTCACGACCGACGCCGACAAGCTCGCGAAGGTCACCGTGACCGCCGAGGTGCTCGGCGAGGAGCGCGGCCCGAAGATCGTGATCCAGAAGTTCAAGAACAAGACCGGCTACAAGAAGCGCCAGGGGCACCGTCAGGACCTCACGCGCGTCAAGGTCACCGGCATCAAGTAAGCCACAGGAGACGCAGAGATGGCACACAAAAAGGGCGCAAGCTCCACCCGCAACGGTCGTGACTCCAACGCTCAGCGCCTCGGCGTGAAGCGTTTCGGCGGCCAGGCCGTCAACGCCGGCGAGATCCTCGTCCGCCAGCGTGGCACGCACTTCCACCCCGGCGCCAACGTCGGCCGCGGCGGCGATGACACGCTGTTCGCGCTGGCCGCGGGCGCGGTCGAGTTCGGTCACAAGGGCGGCCGCAAGGTCGTCAACGTCGTGGCGGTCGCGGAGTAATCCAGCGAGTCTCACAGACTTTCCGGAAGGGGCGGGCTTCGGCTCGCCCTTTCCCTTTATCCCTTTCCCGGCACGCCGGGAAGCATGAACACCTGAGGGGGACCGCATGGTCACGTTCGTCGATCGGGTGACGCTTCACCTGCGCGCCGGCAAGGGCGGCAACGGCTGCGTGTCGGTCAAGCGCGAGAAGTTCAAGCCGCTCGCCGGGCCCGACGGCGGCAACGGCGGTCACGGCGGCGACGTCGTGCTCGTCGCCGACCCGCAGGTCACGACGCTGCTGTCCTACCACCACTCGCCGCACCGCTCCAGCGGCAACGGCGGCTTCGGCATGGGCGACCACCGCTCGGGCGCTGCAGGCGAGTCGCTCGAGCTGCCCGTGCCCGTCGGCACCGTCGTCAAGGACGTCTCGGGCGAGACCCTCGTCGACATGATCGAGCCGGGCATGCGCTTCGTGGCCGCCCCCGGCGGTCTGGGCGGGCTCGGCAACGCCGCCCTCGCCAACCCGAAGCGCAAGGCGCCGGGTTTCGCGCTGCTCGGCACGCCCGGCTGGGAGGGCGACGTCCTCCTCGAGCTCAAGACGGTCGCCGACGTGGCGCTGGTCGGCTTCCCCTCGGCGGGCAAGTCAAGCCTCATCGCGGCCATCTCGGCGGCGCGACCCAAGATCGCGGACTATCCGTTCACCACGCTGCATCCCAACCTCGGCGTCGTGCAGGCGGGGGAGGAGCGCTTCACCGTCGCCGACGTGCCAGGTCTGATCGAGGGCGCGAGCGAGGGCAAGGGCCTCGGCCTCGAGTTCCTCCGTCACGTGGAGCGCTGCACCGCTCTCGTCCACGTGCTGGACTGCGCCACGCTCGAGCCGGGCCGCGACCCCCTCACCGATCTCGACGTGATCCTCGACGAACTCGCGGCCTACCCGGTCCCCGACGGGCAGCTCCCGCTGCTCGAGCGCCCCCAGCTCGTGGCGCTCAACAAGGTCGACGTCCCGGAGGCGAAGGATCTCGCCGACCTGGTCCGTCCCGATCTCGAGGCGCGCGGGTTCCGCGTGTTCGAGATCTCGACGGTGAGTCACGAAGGGCTCCGCCAGCTCACGTTCGCGCTCGGCGACATCGTCGCGAAGCACCGTGCCGAACTCGCCGCCGCGCCCGCCCCAGAGCGTGTCGTCATCCGGCCGAAGGGCGCCGAGAAGGAATTCTCGGTCCGCGTCGAGGGCGGCACCTACGGCAACATCTACCGCATCCTCGGCGACAAGCCGCTCAAGTGGGTGCAGCAGACCGACTTCCAGAACGAGGAGGCCGTCGGATACCTCGGCGACCGCCTCGAGAAGCTCGGCGTCGAAGACGAGCTGTTCCGCGCGGGCGCCACGCCCGGCGCCACCGTCGTGATCGGCGAGGGGGACGGCATCGTCTTCGACTGGGAGCCCTCGATCTCGTCGAACGCGGAGCTGATGACGGCGCCGCGCGGCACCGACCCGCGCCTGCTGCGCGACAACCGGCGCACCACGTCGGAGCGCCGCGAGCGCTACCACGACATGATGGACGCCAAGGCGGAGGCACGCGCCGAGCTGGAGGCAGAGCGGATCGCCGAGCGCTACCGCGACCAGGAGGACGAGGAGTGAGCGCGCGGGAGCGCAGCGACCTCCCGACCGCGCGCCGCGTCGTCGTCAAGGTCGGCTCGTCGTCGATCAGCGGCGACAACGCCCACAAGATCAAGCCGATCGTCGACGGGCTCGCCGCTGCTCACGGGCGCGGCACCGAGGTCGTGCTCGTCTCCTCCGGCGCCATCGCGACCGGGATGCCGTATCTGCTGCTGGGTGAGCGGCCGAGCGACCTCGCGACGCAGCAGGCCGCCGCCGCGGTGGGCCAGAACGTGCTCATCTACCGCTACCAAGAGGCCCTGCGCCCGTTCCGCATCGTCGCCGGCCAGGTGCTGCTGACCGCGGGCGACCTCGAGAACGCGACGCACCGCTCCAACGCCCGCCGTGCCATGGAACGGCTCCTGGGCCTGCGCATCCTCCCGATCGTCAACGAGAACGACACCGTCGCGACCCACGAGATCCGCTTCGGCGACAACGACCGGCTCGCCGCTCTCGTCGCCCAGCTGATCGGGGCGGACGCCCTCGTCCTCCTCAGCGACATCGAGTGCCTGTACACGCGGCCGCCGGACGAGCCCGGTGCCCGGCCGATCCCGCACGTCGCGTACGGCGACGACCTGCACGGCTTCGAGTTCGGCTCGGTCGTCGTCAACAGCGTCGGCACCGGCGGAGCGGCCACCAAGGTGTCCGCGGCACGGCTGGCCGCAGCATCCGGGATCGGCGTCCTCGTCACGAGCGCGGACCTGGTCGGCGAAGCGCTCTCGGGCGACGAGATCGGCACGTGGTTCCAGCCGAACCCCGAGCCCGCGGCGCCCGCCGCGACCGGTCCCGTGCGCACGGCCGTCGATACACTGGGCTGATGATCACCACCGCCACGACGGCACGTGAACGGATGCTGCTCGCCAAGGACGCGGCGCGCAGCATCGGCCTCCTCGGGGACGAGGTCAAGCGCGACGCGCTCCTCGCGATCGCCGATGCGATCGAGGCCTCCGCGCCGGCGATCGTGGCGGCGAACGCCGACGACCTGCGTCGAGGCACCGAGACCGGCCTTTCGACGGCGCTGCAGGACCGTCTGCGCCTCGACGAGCCCCGCGTCGCGTCGCTCGCTGCGGCTGTGCGGGAGATCGCCGCGCTGCCCGATCCGGTCGGCCGCGTGCTCGATGAGCGGACGCTGTCGAACGGCGTGACGCTCACCAAGGTCGCCGTGCCGTTCGGCGTCGTGGGCTCGATCTACGAAGCCCGGCCCAATGTCACCGTCGACATCGCCGCCCTCGCCCTGCGCTCCGGCAACGCGGTCGTGCTGCGAGGCGGCACCGCCGCCGAGCACACCAACGCGGCTCTCGTGCGTGCGATGCGCGGAGCGCTGGCCGAGCGGGGGATCGACCCCGAGGCCATCCAGACGGTGGACGAGTTCGGCCGCGAGGGAGCCCGCGAACTGATGCACGCGCGGGGGATCGTCGACGTGCTGGTGCCCCGCGGCAGCGCCCAGCTCATCGAGACGGTCGTGACGGAGTCCTCCGTCCCCGTCATCGAGACCGGCGCGGGCGTCGTGCACATCGTCCTCGACGAGTCCGCGCCCCTCGACTGGGCGCGCGACATCGTCGTGAACGCCAAGACGCAGCGGCCCAGCGTCTGCAACGCCGTCGAGACGGTGCTCGTGCACCGCGCCGCCGCCGACCGCCTCGTCGGACCCGTCGTGGCAGCGCTCCAGCAGAACGGTGTGACGGTCCACGGCGACGAGACCGTCGAGAGCCTGGCCCCGGGCGTCACCGCGGCGACCGACGAGGACTGGGCCACCGAGTATCTCAGCCTCGACCTCGCGATGCGCGTCGTCGACGACCTGGACGACGCGCTCGAGCACATCCGCCGGTACTCGACGCACCACACCGAGTCGATCGTGACGCAGGATGCCGCGAACGAGGCCCGCTTCCTGGCCGAGGTCGACTCCGCCGTGGTGATGGCCAACACGTCGACCCGTTTCACCGACGGCGGCGAGTTCGGCTTCGGCGCCGAGGTCGGCATCTCGACGCAGAAGCTGCACGCGCGAGGGCCGATGGGGCTCGCGGAGCTGACCAGCTCGAAGTGGCTCGCGCGGGGTGCCGGGCAGGTACGCGCGTAACGGAATAGACTTGTCCAGTCCTGCGCCCCAGAGGCGAACCCGAACGGAGCCCGAATGACCACCGCCACGATCATCGCCCTCGCCGCCGAAGAGGCGGAGCACCACGGCAACGTCGCCCTCGAGACCGTCGGGTACGGCATCGTCGCGATGGTGGTCTTCGCCGCGCTGGCGATCGTGACGCTCTCGTACCGCAACGTGGCCAACCGCCACGCACACAAGGCCGAGGCCTACGCCAAGGCCCACGCGAACGACGTACAGCGAGCGGGGCACGGCCACTAAGGCTGCTGCATGTCCTTGGCGGCAGCCCCGAGGATCGGGGTCATGGGCGGAACGTTCGATCCGGTCCATCATGGGCACCTGGTCGCCGCCAGCGAGGTGGCGCAGTGGTTCGACCTCGACGAGGTCGTCTTCGTGCCGACCGGAGAGCCATGGCACAAGGCCGACGTGTCGCCGAGCGAACACCGCTATCTGATGACCGTCATCGCCACGGCATCCAATCCCCGATTCACGGTGAGCCGCGTCGACATCGACCGCGACGGCCCCACCTACACCATCGACACGCTCCGCGATCTGAAGGCCCAGCGCCCGGACGCGGAGCTGTTCTTCATCACCGGTGCCGACGCCATAGCGCAAATTCTCAGTTGGAGGGACCATGATGAGTTGTGGGACCTCGCCCACTTCGTCGCGGTATCCAGACCGGGTCACGTGCTGAACACGGACGGTCTGCCCAGCGACGACGTCAGTCAGCTCGAGATCCCCGCCCTCGCGATCTCATCGACGGATTGCCGCGACCGAGTTCAGCGAGGACACCCCGTGTGGTACCTCGTGCCCGACGGGGTCGTCCAATACATTGCGAAGCACCATCTCTACCGGAGCAAGGAATGAGTACACCCGAGCACCCGGCGACGCCAGCCCTCACACGTAAGCAGATCCGCGAGCTGCGGAACACGGGGTCGACCCCCGTCATCACCGAGACCCCTGCGGCCCACGACGCCGCAGAGACTCCCGCAGCCCCTGTCGCGGCCTCCCCGGTCGATGCCGCTCCCGCGCCGCCTGCGCCGGTCGCTGCCGCGCAGCCCGCACCCGCGCCGTTCCCACGGCCGGCGGAGCCCGCCGCCGTCGCGCCGGCACCCGTTCCCGACTCCGCCGTCGATCTCGGCGTCTCGCCGCTCACGCGCCGCCAGGCGCGCCAGCAGGAGCGCATCCGCACCGCCTCGGTGCCCGTCATCACGCCCGAGGTCGTCGCGGCGCACGCCGCGGCCACCGGCGGCAACGCCCCGACGTTCGCGTTCCCGGCCGCGCCACCGCCCGTGGCACCCTTCGACGAGCCCGCGCCGTCGCTGTTCACGCCCGCGCAGGACGACTCGCAGGTGTCGACCGACAGCGGCATGCACGCGCTCTTCGGCATCCCGCGCGAGCCCGAGCAGACGCCCGCCCCCGCGCCGGCCCCAACGCCGAGCTGGCAGCACGCCGCGCCGGCCGCTGCGATCTCGGTCCCCGCCTTCACGGCGGAGCCGCAGGCGCACGAGGTCGACGACCGCTCGATCGACGGCATGTTCGGCACCGCCGCGGATGACGGGCCCGAAGCGCCCGCCGCTGCGCCGAAGGCGGTCAACCCGCTGCTCGGGGCCAGCCTCCTCGACGAGGCACCGCCCGCCGGCCAGCCCGCAGCCGTCGACTTCCCGCCCTCGTTCGACCAGCTGCTCACTCGCACCACCGGCGCCATCGCCATCCCGAACGCACTGATCGTCTCGCAGGCTCCCGAGATCGCGCCCCTGGTGGCGCCGGTCACGGCGACCGGCGAGGTCATCGTCACCGGAACGTTCAACCTGCCTGAGGGGCTCGGCTCCACAGGACACGCCAAGGGCACCGCCGACGGCAAGGAGATCGACGCGACGCTGGTCGACGGGGAGCTGCCGTCGCACTCGTCGCCGACGCCGATCGCCGCGAGCTCCGCCGTGAGCACCGCGAAGGCGCCTGGCGACGTGATCAAGCCGCCGGTGCCCGAGAAGGGCGGCAAGCTCATGATGTCGCTCGCGATCACCGCGGGCGTGCTGGCGCTGGCCCTCGTCGGCGTTCTGATCCTCGCCTTCGTGACGGGAGTGTTCTGATGGTGGCGAGTGCGCAGTCGCACGACATGCTCCAGATCGCCGCGGCCGCGGCGGATTCCAAGGCCGGCGAGGATCTCGTCGCCCTCGACGTGTCGGAGCCGCTCCCGCTCGTCGACATCTTCCTGCTGGTCACGGGCCGCAGCGAGCGCAACGTCGCGGCGATCGCCGACGAGATCGAGGACAAGCTTCTCGAGGCGGGCCACAAGCGTCTGCGTCGCGAGGGCCGCGAGGAGTCGCGATGGATCCTGATCGACTTCGGCGACCTGGTCGTGCACGTCTTCCACGAGCAGGAGCGCGTGTACTACGGACTGGAGCGTCTGTGGAAGGACTGCCCTGTGGTGCCGATCAGCCTTCCCGCCCGGGCGACAGCGGAGGAGTGACGGTGGTACGGAGCACCCGCTGTGGTGTTGTAAGCTAGACGAGTTGCCCCGCGAGAGCGGGAACAGCGTCTGGGCCTGTGGCGCAGCTGGTAGCGCACCTGCATGGCATGCAGGGGGTCAGGGGTTCGAGTCCCCTCAGGTCCACCATATTTCCTGGTACAGCCAGATGTCCTCACTTCCGATCTCGGAAGCGGTCGTGCGGGACGCGATGATGGAAGCCGAAAGGCGGCGACGGCAGGCCTCAGAGCGCACCCCCGCCCGCATCGGGGTCGATCACCCCGATGTCCTCGTTCCAGAGCTGCGGGTGCGCTCGCACGAATCCCGCGAGAAGCCGCTCGCACGCGGGATCATCGACCACCTCGACGTGGACGCCACGATCGCGCAGCAGCGCCGTGCCGCCGACGAAGGTGCGTTCCTCACCGACGACGACGCGCGGGATGCCGTAGAGCAGCACCGCGCCGGTGCACATGTCGCAGGGCGACAGCGTCGTGTACAGCGTGGCCCGCGCATACTCCGACGCGGGCAGGCGGCCGGCCGCCTCGAGACAGTCCATCTCGGCATGCAGAACGACGCTGCCGCGCTGTACGCGCCGGTTGTAGCCTGTCGCGACGACCTTGCCGTCGATGACCAGCGCCGAGCCGATCGGGATGCCGCCCTCCGAGGCTCCGCGGACAGCTGCGGAAAACGCAGCCTCGAGTCCGGCGTCCATCACCTCACGAGTCCGTCCTCATGAGCGGGACCGTCATCGCTTCGTCGATGGACTCCGGCTCGCGGCCGGTGAGGGTGCGCACCACATCCGTCACAGTACCTGGCTCGCGCGGGCGAGCGTCGTGCAGTAACAGCCGGAGTCGCCGCACGCACCGTCAGCCCTGCAGACGGGGGTCCTGGGTGGGATCGGCGTACGGGGGCGGGCAGCCTCCGTCGATCGCTTCCGGGCGAAGTTCGAAATGCCAGGACTCGTTCCCGTAGGTCTGGCAGAGCCCGTAGGCGGCGCCACGGTCGGCCAGCCAATCGACCGCGTCGTAGGAGCCGACGTCGACCGCGTCGCCGGCCACGTGCGTCGACGTCGCGGAGGAGGCGACCCAGCGCGCGGCCTCCTCCACCGAACCGTATCGCTCGACCGCCTCCTGGAGCAGGCGATCCTGATACTCCGTGGAGCGCCAGCCGCTGTTCACCCGGATCACGACGTCGCCTGCCGCGGCGTCGTGCGCCGCCCGCTGCAACGCGTCGAGCAGCGCAGGGGACAGGCGCGCCACCCCGGCGTACCCCTCGTCGAACGGGGTCGCGCCATCGGGAAGCAGCCCGTCCTCCGCGGTCACGACTCCGTCGGGCGGAGTCTGCGCATCGACGTGCGACTCGCCGATCGTGCCCGTGAGCGGCGTCGTCGCGGAAGCCGATCGGTATACCGCGACGCCGACCGTCGCGAGCCCGATGATGATCAGGGTCACGAGGGCGTGACGGAGCACGCGCCGGGCTCTCGTCACCTCGGTGGTTGCTGTGGGGATCATGCTCCCAGCCAACGCGCGCGCGTGTTGCGAGGACGTATCGGCTTTCGGATACGCGGACGATACGGGCCGGCTCGTAGCATCGAGGTCATGCGCGTGCTGGTGGTCGAAGACGAGCCCCTCATGGCGGAGGCGATCCGTGACGGACTGCGACTCGAGGCGATCGCCGCCGACATCGCGGGCGACGGCGACGCCGCCCTGGAGCTGCTGGGCATCAACGCCTACGACATCGCCGTGCTGGATCGCGACATCCCCGGGCCCTCAGGCGATGAGGTCGCCGCGCATATCGTGCGCTCGGGCAGCGGCATCCCGATCCTGATGCTGACCGCGGCGGACCGCATCGACGACAAGGCGACCGGATTCGAGCTGGGCGCCGACGACTACCTGACGAAGCCGTTCGATCTGCAGGAGCTCGTGCTGCGGCTGCGGGCGCTGGATCGTCGCCGTGCCCACAGCCGGCCGCCCGTGCGGCAGTTGGCGGGGCTGCGACTCGATCCCTTCCGCCGTGAGGTGTACCGCGACGACCGCTACGTCGCGCTCACGCGCAAGCAGTTCGCCGTCCTCGAGGTGCTGATGGGCGCCGAGGGCGGGGTCGTGAGCGCGGAGGAGCTGCTGGAGCGGGCGTGGGACGAGAACGCCGATCCCTTCACCAACGCGGTGCGCATCACGGTCTCGGCGCTGCGAAAGCGGCTGGGCGAGCCGTGGGTGATCGCCACCGTCGCGGGCGTCGGCTACCGGATCGACACCGACGACAGGCTCGATCATGACTAGGGCGCCTGGCATGAGCGTCCGGCTCAAGCTCACCCTCAGCTACGCCGGGTTCCTCCTGGTGGCCGGCGCACTTCTGCTGGCCGTGGTGTGGTTGTTCCTCCTCCGGTACGTGCCCGACGGGCAGATGACCGGGCCTGGACCCTTCGTCCCGAACCGTGGCGACCTCGTCCGTGCGTTCACACCCGCGGCGACCTGGGCGCTGCTCTTCCTCTTCGTGTTCGGACTGCTCGGCGGGTGGATCCTCGCCGGGAGGATGCTGGCTCCCCTGGCACGGATCACGGAGGCCACCCGCCTGGCCGCGAGCGGATCGCTGTCGCACCGGATCGCGCTTCCAGGCCGCCAGGACGAGTTCCGCGAGCTCGCCGACAGCTTCGACGCGATGCTCGCGCGCCTCGAGGCGCACGTCGCCGAGCAGCGGCGGTTCGCCGCGAACGCCTCGCACGAGCTGCGGACGCCGCTGGCGATCACGCAGACGCTGCTCGACGTCGCCCGCAACACCCCTGACCGCGACATCGACGAGCTCATCGAGCGCCTCCGTACGGTCAACACCCGCGCGATCGAGCTCACCGACGCGCTGCTGGTGCTCAGCCGCGCGGAGCAGGGGTCGTTCGTCCGTGAACCCGTCGACCTGTCCCTCGTCGCCGAAGAGGCAGCCGAGACGCTGCTGCCTCTCGCCGAGGCTCGCGGCGTGACCGTCCGCACGAGCGGCGTCGTGGCTCGCACCACCGGCTCGTACGCGCTGCTGCTCCAGCTGGTGTCGAACCTGCTGCACAACGCCGTCGTCCACAACCTCCCCGCGAACGGCACCGTCGACGTGACCACGTCCGCCGGCGGCGACGCGGTGGAGCTCGTCGTCGAGAACACCGGCGTGCAGCTCACCCCGGAGCGCGCGGCGACGTTGACCGAGCCGTTCCAGCGCGGCAGCGAGCGTGTCCGCACCGGCGACCACGCCGGCGTGGGGCTGGGTCTCGCGATCGTCCGGAGCATCACGGAGGCTCACGGCGGGACGCTGGCCCTCGTCGCCCAGCCGCACGGTGGCCTGCGGGTCACGGTGCGGCTCGTGGCGCAGCATCCGTGATCCCGACCATTGCGCGGCTGCGACGTGTCGACAAGGGTGGAACGCATGAGCGCAGTGACCCCGTTCCTCTGGTTCGACGATGCCGCCGAGGAGGCCGTCACGTTCTACACCGGGCTGATCCCAGACTCCGAGGTCGTTGCGATCGACCGCTACCCCGACGAGGTGCCGGGCATGGGCGGGAAGGTCATGCACGTGCACTTCCGGCTCGGCGGCCGCGACTACTTCGGGATGGACGCCGGCCCGCAGTTCCCCTTCACCGAGGCCGTGTCGCTGTATGTCGCCTGCCGCGACCAGGCCGAGGTCGATCGCTACTGGGACGCCCTGACGGCGGACGGCGGCCAAGCGCAGCCCTGCGGCTGGCTCAAGGATCGCTGGGGCCTGTCGTGGCAGATCATCCCGGACCGGCTCGTGGAGCTGATCCGGCACCCCGACCCCGACGTCGCACACCGCGCCGTGCAGGCGATGCTCCGGATGCGGCGCATCGACCTCGCGGTCCTCGAGGCGGCCGTGGCCGACGGATGAGACGCGACGCCCGGTGGGCGGCAGCCGGATGCCTCGTGCTGGTGCTGGCCGCAGCATCCGGGTGCAGCGCCCCCGCGCCGCAGCCGGTGCCCTCTGTGCAGGCGCCCACGGTCGGTGCGAGCGCCGCCGCGGCGGACGAGACCTGGTGGCGAGCCGGCGCGGTCACCGGCACGCTCGCCTCGGAGCTCGTCGCACCGTGGTCGGTCGTGCCGCTCGACGGCGGGGGAGCCCTCATCTCCCAGCGCGGCGACGGCACCGTGCTCGAGCTCACCACGGCGGGGGACGTCCGCACCGTCGGCACGATCCCGGGCGTGGTGTCGGGCGGTGAGTCGGGCCTCCACGGCCTCGCCCTGCACCACGTCGAGGACGGCCCCATGCTCTACGCGTACTTCGGTGCGGCGGACGACAACCGCGTGGCACGGATGCCGCTCCTCGGCGCAGCGGGCTCCTTCGCGCTCGGCGAGCCGGAGGTGATCCTCGACGGCATCGCGCGCGCCAGCACCCACGACGGCGGGCGCCTCGCGTTCGGGCCCGACGGCTACCTGTACGTCACGACGGGGGACGCGCAGCAGCGCGACGCCGCGCAGGACCGCGACGACCTCGGCGGCAAGATCCTTCGCGTGACCGCCGACGGCGACCCCGCGCCCGGCAACCCGTGGGACACGCCCGTGTGGTCGATGGGGCACCGGAACGTGCAGGGCATCGCATGGACGACGGACGGCACGATGTGGGCGAGCGAGTTCGGACAGAACACCTGGGACGAGCTCAATCGCATCGAGCCAGGTGCGAACTACGGCTGGCCGGACGTCGAGGGGATCGCCGGGCGGGACGAATTCACAGACCCCGTGGCGCAGTGGGCGACGAGCGACGCGAGCCCGAGCGGACTCGCCGCCTACGGCGGCACGGTGTTCATGGCGGGGCTCCGCGGTGAGCGGCTCTGGCAGATCGACACGGACGACGGCAAGGTGCGCGGCGAACCGGTCGCCGCTTTCACGGGAGAGTACGGGCGGCTGCGAGACGTCGTCGCGCTGCCTGACGGCTCACTGTGGCTGCTGACCAGCAACACCGACGGGCGGGGTGCGCCTCGGCCGGGTGACGATCTGCTGCTGCGGGCTGTGCTCGTCGAGGAGCCGTGACACGTGCGTGGGCGCGCGTCGCGGCACGCTACGGTGAGACCGTGACCTCGCAGCCCCGCTGTCCGCATTGTCGCCACTTCGTCTACCTGGACACCCTGCAGTGTCCGAACTGCGAAGCCGAGATCGGATACCACATCCCCACTCGGGAGTTCTTCGGGCTCCGTCACGGACAGGCGGTCATCGACGGCGAGACCTGGTACACGTGCTCCAACCGCGAGTGGGCGTGCAACTGGCTGGTGTGGGAGAACGCGCCGGCGGGCCGCTGCTTCTCGTGCCGCCTCACGCGCCGCCGGCCCGCGGCGAACGACACCGTCGCCCTCGAGAAGCTGGCGAAGACGGAGGAGGCGAAGCGCCGGCTGCTCCTGCAGCTCGCCGACCTCGGCCTGCCGATCGTCGGCTGGGACGTCGAGAAGGGCGGCCTGGGATTCGACTTGATCTCGAGCCTCTCGGACGGCAAGCCGGTCACCATCGGCCACGCGAACGGCATCATCACGATCGATCTCGCCGAGAGCCTCGACGACCGGCGGGAGGCGCTGCGCGTGCGGCTCGGCGAGCCGTACCGCACGATCCTCGGCCATCTGCGCCACGAGGTCGGCCACTACTACCAGAACGTCCTGCTCACCGACGATGAGCTCTGGGCGCGGTGCCGCGAGCTCTTCGGCGACGAGCGGACGAGCTATCGCGACGCGCTGAAGCGCCACTACACGTTCGGCGCCCCGTCCGACTGGCACGTGGCGTACATCTCGGAGTACGCGACGATGCACCCGTGGGAGGACTTCGCCGAGACGTTCGCCCACTACCTCCACATCACCGGCACCCTCCAGACCGCCGCGGTCATCGGCATCCATCTCGACGCGTCCGTGACGAATCTCCGCGACACGGATGTCGTGCCCCTCGAGTCGTACGAGAACGAGCCGATCCAGCGTCTCCTCACGGACTGGGAGTGGCTGTCGCAGGCGTTCAACCGCATCAACCGCTCTATGGGCTTCGGCGATCTGTACCCGTTCACGATCGTGACGCCCGTGCGGCACAAGCTCGCGTTCGTGCACGACATCGTGACGCGGGCGCCGCTCAGCCCGGGCGAGCAGTACACGCTCGCCATGGCGGGGGCCGGGGCGGGGGAGTCGGAGCCGTCATGACCTCGTTCGCGCGCGGGCAGCGGGTGATCGGTGCGGCGACGCACTACGTCGAGAACCAGCCCTCGTGGCGCGTCGAGATCGACGAGTACGCCCTCAACGCGCCGCTCGGCGCCGCCGTGCAGGCGTTCGGGGCGGGGTGGGCGGAGGCCGGCCTCCGCGAGGCCGGTGCGCTGGTCGGCTCCGGTTCGTTCCAGCGGGACGCGCACCTCGCCAACGTCCACACCCCGGTCGCCCACCCCCATGACCGCTGGGGCTACCGGCTCGACGAGGTCGAGTACGACCCTTCGTACCACCGCGTCATCGCCGAGGCCGTCGCCCGCGGTGCGCACACCTCGGCGTGGTCCGACCCGCGGCCGGGTGCCCACGTCGCGCGCGCGGCGATGTTCATGCTGTTCGCGCAGGTGGAGCCCGGGCACGCGTGCCCGGTGTCGATGACCCACGCCGCGGTCGCCTCGATGGAGGGCTCCCCGTGGATCGCCGACGAGTGGCTCCCGCGCATGTACTCGCGCGACTACGACCCGCACCTCATCGTGGACGGCGGCAAGGGCAGCGCGCTCATCGGCATGGCGATGACCGAGAAGCAGGGCGGGTCCGATGTGCGCGCCGGCACCACGGTCGGCGAGTCCATGGGCGGGCGCTCGTACCAGCTCACCGGTCACAAATGGTTCTGCTCGGCACCCATGTCGGACGGCTTCCTCGTCCTGGCCCGCACCCGCAACCGCGGCGTCGACGAGGGCCTCACGTGCCTGTTCGTGCCGCGCATCCTCTCGCCGCACGGCATGCGCAACGCCTTCCGCATCCAGCGACTCAAAGACAAGCTCGGCAACCGCTCCAACGCGTCGGCGGAGGTCGAGTTCGACGGCACGATCGGACTGCTCGTCGGCGAGCCCGGCCGGGGTGTGCGGACGATCATCGAGATGGTGCAGCGCACGCGGCTCGACTGCGTCCTCGGCACGGCCGCGGGCATGCGCCAGGCGGTCGCCGAGGCGGTCTGGCACGCGCGCGGGCGAGAGGCGTTCGGCGCACTCCTCGTCGACCAGCCCGCCATGACCGGCGTGCTCGCGGATCTGGCCCTCGAGTACGAGGCCGCGATGCTCACGGGCCTTCGCCTGGCGCAGCTCTTCGAGGCCGAGGCATCCGATCGCGACATCGCCCTGCGCCGCCTCGCGACTCCGGTGTCGAAGTACTGGGTCTGCAAACGCGGACCCCACCACGCCTACGAAGCGCTCGAGTGCCTGGGCGGCAACGGGTACACCGAAGCGTTCCCGCTCGCGCAGCGCTACCGGGAGCAGCCCGTCATGGCCATCTGGGAGGGATCGGGCAATGTCATCGCCCTCGACGTGCTCCGGGCGCTCACCCGCGACCGCGAGTCGGGGGAGGCGTTCGCGGACGAGCTCGCGAGCACCGCCGGAGCCTCCGCGGTGCTCGACCGGCACGTCGAGCGCACACTCGCCCTGCTGCAGCGCCTCACGGCCGATCCGGAGGACGCGCCGTCGCAGGCCCGCCGGCTCAGCGAGGATCTCGCGCTCGCGTTCCAGGCGTCGCTGATGCTCCGCCACGCACCTGGCCTCGACGCCGACACGTTCATCGCCGCACGACTGGGTGAGGACCGTGGCGCGCAGTACGGCGTGCTGTCGCCGGGAACGGATGCCGCCGCCATCGTCGCCCGCCACTGAACCGCCCGACGAGCTTAGGCTGTCGTGGTGACTGCCGCACGACGTCCCGCCCTGCTCGCAGCGATCGTCGGTGCAGCCGTGATCGTGTGCACGTCGTGCACGGCGAGCCCCGCCGCGACGCCAACGTCCACCCCGTCCCCGTCGCGGTCCGCGACGGTAACCCCGACACCCGACGCCGGCGCAGCCACGCCGGCTGAGCAGGCCGTCTCCGCGATGTCGGTGCGGGAGCGCGCGGCCAGCATCGTGATGGGCCATATTCCGACCACGGATGCCGCGGCCCTGCGCTCGTACATGGAATCCACCGATGCCGGGGGATTCCTCCTCATGGGCGCGAACATCCCCGACGACCAGGCGTCGCTCGAGGAGCTCACCGCGGCACTCACGGTAGACCCCGCGCACCCCCCTCTGATCGCCATCGATCAGGAGGGCGGAGATGTGTCGCGGCTGCCGTGGGACGACCTGCCGTCCCCCCTGGAGCTGCAGCAGGCCGATCCCGCCACGGTGGAGGCGGCCTTCGCAGGCCGCTCGGCCCTCGTCCGACAGGCCGGGATCCCCGTGAACTTCGGGATCGTCGCGGACGTCACCGCCGACCCGGACTCCTTCATCCATCGCCGGATCCTCGGTACGACGCCCGACACGGCGGCGGCCCACGTGGCCGCGGCCGTCGGCGGCGAGAAGGGGAGCGTCTTCTCGACGCTCAAGCACTTCCCGGGTCACGGTGCGGCGCCGGGGGACTCCCATTCATCGATCCCGTCGACGCCGATGCCGCTCGATCAGTGGCGCACCACCGACGCCCTCCCGTTCCAGGCGGGAGTCGACGCGGGCGCCGAGCTCCTCATGTTCGGACACCTGGCCTACACCGCCGTCGACCCTGCGCCCGCGAGCCTCTCATCGGAGTGGCACCGCATCGCGCGGGACGACCTGGGCTTCGACGGTGTGACGATCACCGACGATCTGGGCATGCTCGAGGGTTCAGGCCTGCCCGAATACGCCGACCCGGTCGCCAACGCCGTGAACGCCCTCGCTGCCGGAAACGACATGGTGCTGACGGTCGTCTTCTCGACAGGCGACACCGCGACGCAGATCGTCGACGGCATCGTGGCTGCGGTGGAGTCGGGCGCGGTGCCGGGCGAGCGCCTCGACGAAGCGGCGGCACGCGTGATGGAGCTGCGGCTCGCCGTCGCCGAGGCCGGCGACGGGGAGCTGCCCTGCACCACCTGCGACGGCGCGACCGACTGAGTCAGCAGCCGGCGATCTCGACGAGCGCGGCGCGGATGACGTGCCCGCGTTCGGCGAAACCGCGCTGCGACCGGACGTACTCCGCCTTGCCCTCCGCGGTCTCGATCGGCACGGCGTCGTATCCCCAGTCCGCGAGGTCGTACGGCGATGCGCGCATGTCCAGCACGCGGATGTCGCGGGCAAGCTCGAACGCGTCGAGCATCAGTTCGCCGGGCACCAGCGGGCCGAGCTTGACCGCCCACTTGTAGAGATCCATACCGGCGTGCAGGCACCCGGCCTGCTCCAGCTCGGACTGGCTCTCTCGCGTGGGCATCACCCGATTGCGCGGGACGGCGTCGGGAGTGAAGAAGCGGAACGCGTCGAAGTGCGTGCAGCGAAGGTCGTGGGACTCGACCACGGCATCCGTCGCCTCCTGACCCAGCCGCAGCGGGACGGGATGCCGGTGCTCGCGCTGCCGGTACACCATCGCCCACTCGTGGAGACCGAAGCAGCCGAACCCGGGGGCGCGGTCTGCGGTCGCCCGGAGGATCCGCCCCACGTTCGCGACCAGCGCGCCGCGGTCGGCGCGGAAGCCCTCACCGTCGACGGCGAGAGCCCGTGGCGACGTGCCCGTGCGGTACCAGCGCCATGCGGCGCGCGCGTCGGCCGCAGCATCCGCCAGTTCCACACCCTCGCCGGGATGCCATCGGTGCAGCACCGCCGGCTTGTACGAGTAGTAGGTGAAGAGGAAATCCTCGACCGGGTGCGTCTCCCGGCGTGCGGCGCGGTCACGGTGCGCCTCCGTCAGGGCACGGGCGCGCGCCTCGTGCGCGGCCTCGCGCTCGCGCCAGACGCCGGCGGGCAGCACCGGGGATTCAGGGGGCGCGATGGTCACCGTTCGAGGATACGCGGGGCCGGGATCGCGCCCGCGGGGCGCGGATCAGGACTCGACGGGCTCGATGAGCTCGGGCGAGTTGTTGCGGACGTTGCCCACTGCCTTGGAGACCTCATGGTCGTCGAGAGTGTCGGCGAGTGCCGGAGCCGCATCGATCGCGGCGTCGAGCACGTCGCGCACGTTGTCGGTCGTCGGATCGAGCCAGGCGTCGGCGTGGTCGGGGTCGAGGAAGAGCGGCATGCGGTCGTGGATCGAGCCGAGGTGCCCGATCGAGTCGCGCGTGAGGATGGTGAAGCTCAGCAGCCAGCGTTCGGGGTCGTCGTCGCCCTTGGTCTTGTCGCGCCACCACTCGTAGAGCCCGGCGAGGAACAGCGGCTCGCCGTCGGCCGGGTGGATGTAGTGCGGGATCTTGGCGCCGTCGACGTTCTTCCACTCGTAGTAGCCCGAGACCGGCACCACGGCGCGACGCTTCTCGAGCGCGCTGCGGAACATCGGCTTGTCTTCGAGCTCCTCGGCGCGGGCGTTGAACGCGCGGGCGCCGATCTTCGTGTCTTTGGCCCATGACGGGATGAGGCCCCACCGCGCCGCCTCGAGTCGGCGCGTGGGCGGCTCCGTCTTGGCCGAATCGAGGACGATCGCGGCGCTGCTGGTGGGCGCGACGTTGTAGGACGGCTCGGGAAGATCGTCGCCCTCGACGTCGACACGCAGCACCCCGACGAGGTCGGAGCCGGCACTGGCAACCACGAAGCGTCCGCACATGCCGCCAGCCTACGCGCGGCCACCGACGTCGGTGGCCCTGGGATCGGTCAGGCTTCGAGTGCTCCGGCGGCCCCGAGCACACCGACGTCCTCGAGCCGCTCGAGCAGGCCCGCACCGTCGCTGTCGCTCACCCACGGCACCTCGGCCGCCGCATGGTCGTTCACGGCGGTGCGCCCACCCGCGAGCACCGCCTCGGCGGGGGAGAGGCGCCGGATGGCGACCGCCACCACCTGCGACGGGTGCTCGTCGGTGAAGGTCGTGTAGATCGCGTCGTCGTGCTGGCCGTCGTCGCCGATCAGGAGCCAGCGCACGTGGGGGAACTCCTCGGCGAGACGCCGCAGGTTGGAGAGCTTGTGCGCCCTGCCGCTGCGGAACCACCGATCGTGGGTCGGGCCCCAGTCGGTGAGCAGCAGCGCTCCGGGAGGGAACACGTGGCGGCTGAGGAACCGGATCAGCGTCGGCGCGATGTTCCACGCCCCGGTCGAGAGGAAGATGAGCGGGGCGCCGGGGTTCTCGCGCACGACGCGCTCCATGAGCACCGCCATGCCCGGGACGGGCTGACGCGCGTGCTCGTTGACCACGAACGAGTTCCACGCCGCGAGCAGCGGACGGGGGATCGCCGTCACCATGACCGTGTCGTCGATGTCAGAGACGATGCCGAAGCCCACCTCGGGGGCGACGATGAAGGCTCGCGTCTCGACCGGCGTGCCGCCCTCCACCGACATCGTGAAGGTCTGCCAGCCGGGCTCGAGGTCCGCGGGGAGCCGGGTGTCGATCACGCCGCCGCGGTCGGCGACGACCTCGTGGTCGACGCCGGCGATCGTCACGGTGACCTGTGCGTACCCGATCGGGACCGCCGCGAAGCTGCGCCACCCACGGACCCCGGCGTACTCGCCGGACGTGGTCGGCTTCACCGGCGGAACGATCATCACGCGGCCGAGGACACGCACCCAGTCGGGTCCGCCGTAGCCCGGGAAAGGGGTGACCGTGGGAGTCTGGCCGCGGCGCCGGGCACGCCGTTCCCGCCAGGCGTGGAACCGGTACTCCAGGCGCGCGAGCCACAGGACTTTGGCGCGCACGTTCTGGGGATCGGTGTGGGGCACCCCTTCAGTCTTTCATGTCCGCCACGGGCGACTCGTCCGGGCCATCGTGCTCGAGGTGCTTCCGCTCGGCCCGCTCGATCACCTTCTTGCTCACGAACACGAGCACCAGGAACAGCACGATGACACTTACGAAGATGTAGCCCGCGTAGTGCAGCTGGTCCGCGAGCTCGCGGTACGTGCCGGCCGCGAGGGCCGCGACAGAGATGTAGAGCGTGGACCAGATCACGCACGCCGGGATCGTCCACGCGAGGAACCGGCGATACGGGTAGCCGCTCATCCCGACCGTGAGAGGCACGAGCGAGTGAAGCACCGGCAGGAACCGGGAGATGAAGATCGCGGGTCCGCCGCGCCGCCGCAGATACCGCTCCGAGCGCTCCCAGTTCTCCTCGCCGATGCGCCGGCCGAGCTTCGAGTGCTGGATGCGGGGGCCGAGGAATCGACCGAGCCAGAAGCCGATGCTCTCGCCGACGAGAGCGCCGATCACCACGGCGATTCCGAGGATCACGCCCTCCAGGACGGACGAGACCGCGGTGCCGGCGACGATCACCACTGTGTCGCCAGGAACGACGAGCCCGATCAGGACGCTGGTCTCGAGCATGATCGCGAAGCCGGCGAGAAGCGTCCTGACGATCGGGTCGACGCTCTGCACGGCATCGAGCAGCCACGTCAGGAACTCGTTCACGCCCCGAGCCTAGAGGTCCGCGCCCCTCTAACCTGGGAACATGACGGAGCCCCTCGCCGCCGCGGCTGTCGCGCACTGGGTGGACCCGTCATCGGTCTTCGCGGCGCTCTTCGCCGACGAGCCCCACGTGTTCTGGCTGGATGCCGGGCCCGACGCGGGCGACGGCTGGAGCTGGATGGGGGTTGGGGTACCGGACTACGCCGCAAGGGTGAGGGCGACGGCCTGCGCGCCGGGTGCCTCCGGTTCGGAAGGCGGCCCGTTCCGCGGCGGCTGGGTCGGCTGGGCGGGCTACGACGACGCAGCGGCGCGCGCCGGCGCCCCCGCGTCGCACGCCGACGACGGCGTCCCGCCGGAAGTGTGGCTCCGTGTCGCCCGCCTGATCGCCTTCGACCATGCGCGCCGGCGCGTCCGCGCATACGCCTCGACACCGGAGGCAGCCGCCGCGCTGGCCGCGGCGGCCGCCGCGGCGACGTCCTCGCCGGTCAGGAGCGCGCCCGTCGACGCACGTGGCGCCGCGCGGGCGCGGCACGCCCCCGACGAGTACGCCGCGCTCATCGAACGCTGCCGCGACGCCATCCGGGAAGGCGACGCGTATCAGCTGTGCCTCACGACGCGCTTCGAGGTCGAGGCATCCGTCGATCCTGTCGAGGTCTATGCGCGCCTGCGCCGGGCGACGCCCGCGCACCACGGCGGATTCGTGCGGTCGGGCGAGCATGCGCTCCTGAGCGCGAGCCCGGAGCAGTTCCTCCGCGTCGAGCGCTCCGCCGATGGTGCGGCGACGGTGCGCACGCGGCCGATCAAGGGCACCCGCCCCCGGGGCGCGGACGCGGTGGCCGATGCGGCGCTGGCCGACGAGCTGCGGGCGAGCGAGAAGGAGCGCGCCGAGAACGTCATGATCGTCGATCTCATGCGCAACGACCTCTCGCGGGTGTGCGTGCCCGGCACCGTGGGGGTCGACGCACTGCTCGAAGTCGAGTCCTACCCCGCGGTGCATCAGCTCGTGAGCACCGTGTCGGGTCGGCTCGAGCCGGCGACGACGGTCGGCGCACTGGTCGACGCGACGTTTCCCGCGGGGTCGATGACAGGGGCGCCGAAGCTGTCGGCGATGACCATCCTGCACACGCTCGAGGCCGCGCCCCGCGGGGTGTTCTCAGGGTGCTTCGGCTGGGTCGGCGACGACGGCACGCTCGACCTCGCGATGGTGATCCGCTCGATCGTCGTCCGGCGGGACAGCGCCTACGTGGGCGCGGGCGGCGGAATCACGTGGCGATCGGATGCTGCCGCCGAGGTCGCAGAGGTAGGTATCAAGGCCCGCGGGCCCCTCGCCGCGCTGGGGGCGGCACTGCCGCCGGGCTGGTGAAGGCGCCGTTCCGCTAACCTGGAAGGCGCGCTTCGCGCGCTGCGCGCGCTTTCCGGCTTCCATGATTGGCACTTTCCACGTGAGTCAGACCGAAACCCCCGACATCTCTGCGCCCTCCGAGGGCTACGACGCGTATTCGATCCAGCAGAAGTGGCAGGCGCGCTGGGCCGAGGCCGATCCCTTCCGCGCCGGCGGCTCCGACGACACGCGCCCGCGCAAGTACGTGCTGGGCATGTTCCCGTACCCCTCCGGCGACCTCCACATGGGCCACGCCGAGAGCTACGCCTACGTCGACATCGTCGCCCGATTCTGGCGTCACCGCGGCTACAACGTGCTGAACCCCATCGGATGGGACTCGTTCGGCCTTCCGGCTGAGAACGCGGCGATCCAGCGCGGTGCCGATCCGCGCGAGTGGACCTACGCGAACATCGAGCAGCACAAGAAGAGCTTCCACGAGTACGGCTCGTCGTACGACTGGAGCCGCATCCTCCACACGAGCGACCCCGAGTACTACCACTGGAACCAGTGGCTGTTCCAGCGCCTCTACGAGCGCGACCTGGCGTACCGCAAGGAGAGCCCGGTCAACTGGTGCCCCAACGACCAGACGGTGCTCGCCAACGAGCAGGTCGTGGACGGGCACTGCGAACGCTGCGGCGCCGAGGTGATCAAGAAGAAGCTCACGCAGTGGTACTTCAAGATCACGGATTACGCCGACCGTCTGCTCGACGACCTCAACCAGCTCGAGGGCTTCTGGCCGCAGAAGGTCATCCGCATGCAGCGGAACTGGATCGGCCGCTCGGTGGGCGCCGACATCGACTTCGAGATCGAGGGCCGCGCCGACAAGGTGACCGTCTTCTCGACCCGCCCCGACACGCTGCACGGCGCGACCTTCATGGTCGTCGCACCCGACAGCGACCTGGCCGCCGAGCTCGCCGCCGGGTCGTCGGCCGAGGTGCGCATGCGCTTCCAGGACTATCTCGAGAGCGTGCAGCGCGAGACCGAGATCGAGCGCCAGAGCACCGACCGCCCCAAGACCGGCGTGTTCCTGGACCGCTTCGCGGTGAACCCCGTCAACGGCGACCGCCTGCCGGTCTGGGCGGCCGACTACGTGCTGGCCGACTACGGCCACGGCGCGGTCATGGCCGTGCCCGCGCACGACCAGCGCGACCTCGACTTCGCGCGCGCGTTCGATCTGCCGGTCAAGGTCGTCGTCGACACGACGGCCCCGATCACCGGGGCGATCCCCGTCATCGAGCTCGACGAGGAGGGCGTGCCGATCGATCCGGGCCCGCTCGAGACCCTGGCGGACCTCGACCCCGCGACCACCGGCGTCGCGCTGACCGGCGACGGCCGGGTGATCAACTCGGGCGCGCTCGACGGCCTGTCCAAGCGCAACGCCATCGCGCGCATCATCGAGCAGCTCGAGGCCGCCGGCACCGGGCGCGCCGCGAAGTCGTACCGCCTGCGCGACTGGCTCATCTCGCGTCAGCGGTTCTGGGGCACGCCGATCCCGATGATCCACACCGAAGACGGGCGCATCGTGCCGGTTCCCGCGGACCAGCTGCCGCTGCGTCTCCCTGACGCGCACGGACTGGACCTCGCACCCAAGGGCACGTCGCCGCTGGGCGGCGCGACCGACTGGATGCGGACGACCGACCCCGAGACGGGCGAGCCGGCGCTTCGCGACCCCGACACGATGGACACGTTCGTCGACAGCTCGTGGTACTTCCTGCGGTTCCTGGCGCCGAACGACCCGAACGAGGCGTTCCCGTCCCGTGAGGCCGACCGCTGGGCTCCGGTGGACTCCTACATCGGCGGCGTCGAGCACGCGATCCTGCACCTGCTGTACGCGCGCTTCATCACCAAGGTCCTCTTCGACATGGGGCTCATCGACTTCACCGAGCCGTTCTCGAGCCTCATCAACCAGGGCATGGTGCTCCTGGACGGCTCGAAGATGTCGAAGTCGAAGGGCAACCTCGTCGAATTCGCGTCGAGCATGATCGATCCCGGAGCCGACGCGGTGCGCACCGCGATCGCGTTCGCCGGCCCGGTCGAGGACGACATCAACTGGGAGGACGTGTCGACCACGGGCGCCCAGAAGTTCCTCGCGCGCGCCTGGCGCGTCGCGACGGATGTCACGAGCGACCCCGACGTGGTGTGGGCCGAGGGCGACGCGTCGCTGCGCCGTGTGACCCACCGCCTCCTCGCGGACGCGCCGGGGCTGGTCGAGCAGACGAAGTTCAACGTCGTCGTGGCCCGCCTCATGGAGCTGGTCAACGCGACGCGCAAGGTCATCGACACGGGCGCCGGCCCCGCCGACCCCGCCGTGCGCGAGGCCGCCGAGGCCACCGCGATGATCCTCGACCTGTTCGCTCCGCACCTGGCGGAGGAGATGTGGGAGATCCTCGGGTACGACGGGTTCGTCGGCCTGGTGCCCTGGCGCAACGCCGACCCGACCCTGCTCGTCGAGGAGAGCGTCACCGCGGTCGTCCAGATCGACGGCAAGGTGCGCGGCACCCTGCAGGTGCCCGCGCGCATCGACGCCGCCGAGCTCGAGCGCCTCGCCCGGGCGGACGAGAAGGTGGTCCGCTCGCTCGCCGGACGCGAGATCACGCGCGTCGTCGTCCGCCCGCCGAAGGTCGTGAGCTTCAGCACGCACTGACCTTCCTCCCCAGGAAGGCCGGGTCCCGGGGTCTGCACATCCCCGGGATCCGCTGCTCTCGCGCGGTCGCGGGCGACCTAGCGTGAGTCCGTGACAGCCGGCGACAGCTCCGAGAGCGCGTCGGCGGGTGCCGCCTCCGCGCGCCGTCGCCTCGGACTCGGCGCCGTCGTGGTCCTCGTCCTCGCGGCACTGGCGATCACCGTCGGCATCGGCATCGTCCGCGGCGCGACGGCGCCGGTCGAGCATGTCGTCGTCGACGAGACGCCCGTCGCGGAGGCGACGAACGCCGCTGAGCTGTACGTGCACGTGTCGGGCGCCGTACGCACCCCCGGCCTCTACGTGCTCCCCACGGGCTCGCGCGTCGTGGACGCGGTCGCGGCAGCCGGTGGCTTCGCCGACGACGCCGATCGCGATGCGGTGAACCTCGCACGCACCCTCGGCGACGGCGAGCAGCTGCCGATCCCGCGCGAAGGGGAGGCACCGCCTCCCGCTGATCCCGGCGCCGCGGCAGCGGGCACCTCGAGCGGGCTCGTCGACCTCAACACGGCGGACGCGACGCTCCTCGAGACGCTCCCGCGCATCGGCCCCGCCC
Source organism: Microbacterium sp. NPDC056569 (assembly GCF_042793475.1). NCBI lineage: Bacteria > Bacillati > Actinomycetota > Actinomycetes > Micrococcales > Microbacteriaceae > Microbacterium > Microbacterium sp. NPDC056569. The sequence goes on from NZ_JBHTUV010000005.1 coordinate 166,361, forward strand.
TCGCCGAGCGCATCATCGCCTGGCGCGACGACAACGGCGGGTTCACGAGCATCGAGGACCTCCTCGCCGTCCCCGGCATCGGCGACAAGATGCTCGCGTCACTCCGCGACCTCGTGACGGTGTGAGGTGAGGCGTCGGCTCGGGCTGCGGCTGGTGCCGGTCGCGGGCGCGTGCTGGGCGGTCGCGACGGCATGCGTCCTGGCTCCCTCGGCGTCGCCGTGGATCGCCCTCACACTCTGGGTGATGGTCCCCGCTGCGATCGTCCTGCTCCTGGCGCTCCGCCGGGACGCCTCTCCGACGGCGCGACCACGCGGAAGACTCCGGATGCCGCGGCACTGCGTGCGCCGCGCGCTCGTGATCGTCGGGCTCGCGTGCGCCGCCTCGGCCGCCGCCGCATCCCATGTCGCGATGGCGCAGCCGGCACGCACCGCGGTCGCCGATCTCGCGCTGGACGGCGGCCGCGCGGTCGGCATCCGGGCCCACGTCGTCGGCAAGGTGGAGCGGCGCGGCGACGGCTCGCTCGAGTTCGACGCGCGCGCCACGCGTGTGTCGACCGGAGACGACAGCCGCGGGGCCGACGTCGAGATCACGGTGCGGGTCGATCCCGCCGACGTCGGCCACCCACGGCGGCTCGACGTCGGCGCGATCGTCGACGCCCAGGGCACCGCGACGCCCGGCCGGCCGGGGCAGCGCGCGGTCCTCGTCGTGTGGGCCTCGCGCGGGGTCGAGGTGCTCCGAGCGCCGCAGGGCCCCGCAGCCGCCACTGCCGGCCTGCGCCGCGGACTCGTCGACGCCGTGGACGGCCTGGCGGGAGAGGGCGCGGGGCTCGTGCCAGGGCTCGCTGTCGGCGACACCTCGATCGTGTCGCCGACACTCGATGCGGCGATGAAGGCGGCGTCGCTCTCGCACCTCACCGCGGTCTCCGGCGCCAACTGCGCACTGGTCGTCGGCATCGCGTTCGCACTGGCCGCGGCCGCGGGCGCATCGCGCGGACTCCGCGCCGCGTGCGGGCTGACCGCGCTCGTCGGGTTCGTGCTGCTGGTCACGCCCGAGCCGAGCGTCGTGCGCGCCGCCGCCATGGCCGCCATCGCGATGCTCGCCGTCCTGCTCGGCCGGGCCGGTGCCGGCATGGCCGTGCTGTCGGTCGCGGTCGCACTGCTCCTCGTGCTCGATCCCTGGCTCGCGGCGTCCCTGGGCTTCGCGCTGTCGGTCGTCGCGACGGGCTCCCTCCTGCTCTGGGCACGTCCGCTCGCCGCAGGGCTCGCTCGCGCCGTCCCACGCCCGCTGGCGCTCGCCCTCGCGGTCCCGCTCGCCGCACAGCTCGCGTGCGGGCCCCTCCTCATCCTCATCGAGCCCACGGTTCCGGTCTACGGCGTGCTGGCGAACCTCCTCGCCGGTCCCGCTGCGCCCGCCGCGACGGTGCTGGGACTCGCCGCGTGCCTGAGCGCACCCCTTCCATGGCTGCAGTCCGGGCTCGCAGTCATCGCCTGGGTGCCCGCATCGTGGATCGCCGCGACCGCCACGACCATCGCGGCACTGCCGGCCGATGCGCTGCCGTGGATCCAAGGCTGGCCGGGCGCCGTCGCCCTCGCGGCCGTGGGGCTCGCCGTCGGCCTCGCCATCGCGCTCGATCGTGGCGGCCAGCGGGCGCGCCGGATCGTCCGCGGGGGTTCCGTCGCGGTCGTCGCCGTCCTCGCCGGCGCCGGGCTCGGCGCGGCCGCTCTGACCTCGATCGCGGGTCGCTGGACCCTGCCCGCCGACTGGTCGGTGCTCGCGTGCGATGTCGGTCAGGGCGACGCCGTCCTGCTGCGCTCGGGGCCGGCTGTGGCCCTCGTCGACACCGGTCCCGACCCCGAGCCGCTCGCGGCGTGCCTCTCGCGCGCCGGCATCGAGCGCATCGACCTCCTCGTTCTCACGCACTTCGACCTCGACCATGTCGGCGGACTCGACGCGGTGCGAGGCCGCGTCGGCATGGTGCTCCACGGACCGGTGGACGCCGACGGACGCGCAGCGGTCGCCACCCTGACATCCCTGGGCGCACGGGCGACGGAGGCATCGGCGGGGCTCGCCGGTGCACTCGGCGACGCGCGGTGGCGCGTGCTCTGGCCGAAAGCGGGCAGCCGCGCGTTCCCCACCGGCAACGACGCGAGCGTGGTCCTCGATGTGCGGGGCGGCGGCATCCCCCCGACGCTGCTGCTGGGCGATCTCTCCGCCTCGCCGCAGCGGCTGCTGACGGCCTCCGGCGCGCTCGCACCGCCGTACGCGATCGTCAAGGTCGCCCACCACGGGAGCGCCGACCAGGATCCGGACCTCTACGTCGCCGCCCGGCCCTCGGTCGCGCTCGTCACCGTCGGAGTCGGCAACGACTACGGTCATCCGCGCGACGAGGCGCTCGCGATCGTCGACGGTGTGGGCGCCCGGATCGCGCGGACCGACCTCGACGGGGCGATCGCTCTCCGGGCATCGGGAGCCGGTGCGATCGCGATCTGGCGTGACCGCGGCGGGTGAGCGAGCGGCCGCCGTCGGCGGCCCTCGGTAGGCTGGGGGAATGGCTTCCCCCGCACGCCGAGCACCCGCGAAGGCCGCGCGCAGCGCCATTCCCCAGCTGTCGTGGCGGGCTCCGCAGCCGGCGCCGATCGTCCTCGTCTCCGGACCCGAGGAGGTCTGCGCCGAGCGCGCGATCGCGGGAGTGCGCGACTACCTCCGCGCGGAGGATCCGACGCTCGAGGTGTCCGACGTCCGCGCCGACGACTACGCCGCCGGCACGCTGCTGGGTGTGACCTCACCGTCGCTGTTCGGCGAACCGCGGCTGGTCCGCGTGAGCGGCGTCGAGAAGTGCTCCGACACGTTCCTCGCGGAGGCCGTGGCGTACCTCGCCGCCCCGCAGGACGGCGCGACGGTCGTCCTCCGCCACACCGGCGCCAGCGTGCGCGGCAAGAAGCTGCTCGACGCGATCCGCGCCGGCCAGGGGTCCGGCGTCGAGATCGCGTGCCCCGCCGTCAAGCGCGACTCCGACCGCTTCGACTTCGCCGCCGGCGAGTTCCAGGCCGCGAAGAAGCGCATCGCGCCCACGGCGCTGCGCGCGCTCGTCTCCGCGTTCGCGGACGATCTCACCGAGCTCGCGGCGGCGTGCCAGCAGCTCATCGCCGATGTTCCCGGTGACATCACCGACCAGGTCGTCGAGCGCTACTACGGCGGCCGGGTCGAGACGTCGGCGTTCACCGTCGCCGACACGGCGATCGCGGGCCGCTACGGCGAGGCGCTGATCGCGCTGCGCCACGCCCTGGCGTCGGGCGCCGATCCGGTGCCCCTGGTCGCCGCCGTCGCCCTGAAGCTGCGCACGATGGCGAGGGTCGCCGGCAATCGCGAGCCGGCGGCCGCCCTCGCCTCGCGCCTGGGGATGAAGGACTGGCAGGTCGATCGGGCCCGCCGCGACCTGGTCGGGTGGAACGAGGAGAGCCTCGGTCGCGCCATCCAGGCGACGGCACGGGCGGATGCCGAGGTCAAGGGCGGTTCGCGCGACGCCGTGTTCGCCCTCGAGCGCATGATCACCGTGATCGCGACGCGCGCACCGTACGGCGCCTGACGCGGCGGTCCGCGGAGATGCGAAAGGCCCGCCCCTCACGGGACGGGCCTTCACGCGACCTCACGGCCGCGAAGCTCGTGGAAGCCTCAGAGCGCGGCGACCTGCTTGGCGATGGCCGACTTGCGGTTCGCCGCCTGGTTCTTGTGGATGACGCCCTTGCTGACGGCCTTGTCGAGCTTCTTGGTCGCCGTGCCCAGCGCCTTCTCGGCCGCGGCCTTGTCGCCGGCCGCGATCGCCTCGCGGGTGCGACGCACGTGCGTCTTCAGCTCGCTCTTGACGGCCTTGTTGCGCTCGCGCGCCTTCTCGTTGGTCTTGTTGCGCTTGATCTGCGACTTGATGTTCGCCACGTGTCGACGTTCTTTCGTTCGAAGGTGAATCGGATTGATGTGCCGGTCAGCGAGAGAGGGGCGCTTCGCGGCGGTCGTGAGGGCGAACCCACACGCAAGCCAAACAAGGATTCTATCAGGTGATCCGGTGGGCCCTTGACACTCACAGGGCTCGCGCGGCGGAGCCCTTCGATGATGCATGATCTACGCGTGGGAGCGCGCTCACCCGGACGCGCTCAGTGACGAAGGAGTCCGCCGTGCCGCAGCATCCGTCCGTCGATCTCTCGCCGTTCCCGCCGGGGTTCCGGTGGTCGGCGGCGACCGCCGCGTTCCAGGTGGAGGGCTCGCGCACCGCGGACGGACGGGGCCGGTCGATCTGGGACGACTTCGTCGGCACCGCGGGCGCTGTGCGCGACGGGGCGACGGCGGAGCCGGGTCCCGACAGCTATCGCCGGCATCACGAGGATGTCGCGCTCCTGTCGGCGCTCGGCGTGGACCGCTACCGCTTCTCGATCTCGTGGGTGCGGATCCAACCAGTGCCCGGTGGGCCCGTGCTGCAGGCCGGGCTCGACTACTACCGACGGCTCGCCGACGACCTTCTCGAGGCGGGGATCACGCCCTTCGCGACGCTGTACCACTGGGATCTGCCGAGCGTCCTGGAGGAGCGCGGCGGATGGCTCGACCGTGAGACGGCGCTGCGTTTCGGCGACTACGCCGAGAACGTCGCGCGGGCGCTGGGCGACCGCATCCGTCACTGGTACACGCTCAACGAGCCGGTCTCGACCTCGCTGCAGGGCTATGCCGTCGGCACGCTCGCGCCGGGCCGGCAGCTGCTGTTCGGCTCGCTGCCGACCGTGCACCACCAGCTGCTGGCGCACGGTCTCGCCCTGCGCACGCTGCGTGCTGCGGGTGCTGAGGAGGTCGGCATCGTCAACAACCACACGCTGGTGCTGCCGGCGGGCGAGACGGATGACGACCTCGAGGCGGCTGCCGTCTACGACCTGCTGCACAACCGGCTGTTCGCCGATCCGGTGCTGTCCGGCGCATACCCCGACCTCGAGGCGTTCGGCATCCCGCCGATGCCCGTCGAAGAGGGCGATCTCGAGATGATTTCGGCGCCAGGGGACTTCTACGGCATCAACTTCTACAACCCGACGACCGTCGCTGCGGCGCTCGAGGGCAGCCCCGTCCCGTTCGAGATCGTGCCGACGCCCGGCGCTGCGGTCACCGGGTTCGGACCGGAGTGGCCGATCGTGCCGGCGGCGCTGACCGACCTCCTGCTCGGCTTCCGGGAGCGGTACGGCGACCGCCTGCCGCCGCTCGTCATCGGCGAGAACGGCGCTTCGTTCCCCGAGCCGGATCACGTCGACGGTCCGGTCGCCGACGCCGACCGCATCGCATACCTCGCGGGCCACGTCGACGCAGTGGGCGCCGCAGCGCGCGCCGGCGTCGATGTGCGGGAGTACACGGTGTGGTCGCTGCTGGACAACTTCGAGTGGGCCGACGGCTGGTCGCAGCGGTTCGGACTCGTCCATGTCGACTTCGACACGGCCGCGCGCACGCCGAAGGCCTCCTTCGACTGGTACCGCGCCCTCATCGCGGAGGCGCGGGCGTGAGCGGGCGGGAGGGCGCCAAGGTCGGCGCGCGCTGGTTCACCCTCTTCACGCTCGCGTGGCTCGCACTGTGGACGGTGCAGCTCACCCCACTGCAGCTGCTCATCCCCCTTCAGCTCGACACCCCCGACGACGCCGACGGGTGGGTGACGGGGGTGGTGTCGTCAGGGCTGGTGCTGGCGATCGGCGGCATCGCCGGCGTGATCGCCGCTCCGGTCGCCGGCGGCCTGTCCGACCGCACGCGCGGGAGGTTCGGGCGCCGCCGGCCCTGGGCACTCGGCGGCGTGTGGCTCGGCACCGCGTCCCTCGCGGCGATCGCGTTCGCGTCCGGACCGTGGGGCGTGGGACTCGCCTGGGTGGGCGTCTCTGTGGGGGTCGCCGTCGCATCCGCGGCCTTCACCGCGCTCATCGCCGACCAGCTGACGACGCAGCGGGGCGCAGCATCCGCCGCCGTCTCCTCCTCGCAGGCACTCGGCATCGTCGTGGGCGTCGGCGTCATCGTGCTGCTCGAACTCGGCGTCGTCGTCGGCTACCTCGTGCTCGCCGGCCTGCTCGCTGTCGTCGGTACCGCGGCGGCGCTCCTCCTGCCGGACCCGCCCGCGCGCGCCGAAGTCGCCGTGGCCCGCCAGGTGCGCACGCTCGGCGAGCGACTCGCCGCCCTCCGCGATCGTGACTTCGCATGGCTGCTCGCCGGGCGCCTCACGGTCAACGTCGGCAACGCACTCGGAACGGGCCTGCTGCTCTTCTTCCTGCTCTACGGTCTGCACCGCGACCCCGCGACAGCCGAGGACGAGCTGCTGCTCCTGATCGTGGTGTACACGCTGTTCGTCGTGGGCTCCTCGATCGCGTCGGGGTGGATCTCGGACCGCACCGGACGGCGGATCCCCTTCGTCGTGTGGTCGGCCGTCGTGCAGGGACTCGCGTCCATCATCCTCGTGGTGGCGCCGTCGTTCACGACGGCGATGGCCGCCGCGGCGCTCCTGGGTGTCGGCTACGGCGCGTACATGTCGGTCGGACTCGCCCTCGGCACGGACCTTCTCCCGCATCCCGAGGATCACGCCCGCGACCTCGGCTTCGTGAACGTCTCCGCGAGCCTCGGCCAGCTCATCGGCCCGCTCCTCGGCGCCGGCCTCGTCGCCCTGGTGGGCGGCTTCTGGCTGCTGTTCCTCGTCGGCGGCGTCCTGTCGATCGCGGGCGGACTGATGACCTTGGCGATCCGCAGCAGGGAGCGCGCCGCGTCAGCCGTCTGAGGTCTCGAGCGTCGCGAGCGCCACCTCGAGCACCGCATCGAACACGCGCGGCCGCATCACCGTCACGTGATGGGTGGTCCGCGGCACCACGATGAGCTCGGCGTGCTGAGCGACCCTCATGAACAGTCTCTCGTTCACGCGGAGCTGGTCCCACTGCCCGTTGACGAACCACAGCGGGACGTCGATGCGATGGAGGGCCGCCAGCAGATCGAGCACCGAGAGACTGCGCAGCGCGATGTCCTGCGCATCCAGCGCGTAGCCGCCGGCGCCGAAGTCGGAGCGGGTCTCGTCGGGGAGGATGCGGTCGAGCATGCGATCGGTGAGCCACATGCCGCGGTCGGGCAGCGAATCGAAGCCGCGCGCGAGCACGCGGTACGTCGCGAGCCCCACGCCGCGGGGGATCGCCGTGCAGGATGCCGCGATGAACCCCGCGACGGGCGGCGGCTGCTCGGCCCCCACGTACTCGATGCACAGCAGGCCACCCATCGAGTGCCCCGACAGCAGCACCGGGCCGCGCCCGGCGGCCGCGCGCACCGCGGAGTCGATCGTCTCGAACGCCGCCTCGAGCGTGAACTCCTCTGCCATCCGCGAGCCGTGACCGGGCAGGTCGACGGCCGTGACGGGGTTCCCGCGAGCCGTCAGGTACTCGACCTGGGCACGCCACATGGTCGCGGACGTCCGGATGCCGTGCACGAGCACGACCTGGACGACCATGACGCCAGGCTAGCCGCGACCGCGCACCTAGCATGGGCGGCATGCCCGAGATCGCCCCGCACATCGCGCGCATGCCCGGTTCCGGCGTGCGCCACATCCTCGAGCGCGCCCTGCGCCGCCCCGGCACGATCATCCTTGCGGTGGGCGAGCCGGGAGAGGTCGCGGGGGAGCGGATCCGGGATGCCGCGTCCCAGGCGTGGCAGGACGGCGCGATCCGGTACACCCCGAACGGCGGCATCCGCGCGCTGCGCGAGGCGATCCGAGACAAGCTGGCGCGCGAGAACGGGCTCGAGGTCGACCTCGAGCAGGTGTGGGTGACGGTCGGCGCCACCCAGGCGCTGCACCTCGCGATGGCGCTCACGCTGTCCCAGGGCGACGAGGTGCTCGTGCCGGACCCCGGCTACACCACCTTCACGATGAACGCCCACCTCCTGCAGGCGACGCCGGTGCCGTACCCGCTGCGTCCCGAGCGCGCGTTCCAGCCCGACCTCGGCGAGCTCGAGTCGCTCGTGACCCCGCGAACGCGTGCGCTCATCGTGAACACACCCTCCAACCCGCTGGGCTCGACGTTCGATCGGGAGACGCTGGAGGCGCTCATCGCCCTCGCCCGCCGTCACGACCTGTGGCTCATCAGCGACGAGGTGTACGAGCGTTTCACGTGGGGTGAGCCCCACGTGAGCCCGGCGACGCTCGACGCCGACGGCCGCGTGCTGTCGGTGTTCTCGATGTCGAAGACGTACGCGATGACGGGGGCCCGCGTCGGATGGCTCGTCACGCCCGTGGGATGGCGCCCGACGATGCTCCGAGTGCAGGAGTCGGTGGTGAGCTGCGTCGACGAGCCTTCGCAGCGCGCCGCCGTCGAAGCGCTGACCGGCGACCAGACGGCGGTCGCGCACAGCGCGGCGCACTATCGCGACAACCTCGCCGCCGCGACGTCACTCCTCGACGCGCGGGGCTTGCGCTACCTCGATCCGACCGGCGCGTTCTACCTCTGGATCGACGTCTCGCACGTGTCCGGCGGCGATGTCGTGTCGTGGTGCGAGCGGTTCCTCGACGAGCAGGGAGTGGCTGTCGCCCCCGGCAGCGCGTTCGGCGCCTCGGGCGAGGGATGGATCCGCGTGTGCGTGGCGAGCGATCGCGCCGAGCTGCTCGAGGGCCTCGGGCGGATCCCCGCGCCCGCCTGAGCGCGAGGCCCGTCTTCCCCCGGGGCGGTGCCGCCGGGCGCGCACCCGTACAATCGTCTGGACATGTCACCGCGCGCCCTGAAGCCCCTCGAGCCCTCTGCCACGCCGCCCGAGCTGATCCGCAACTTCTGCATCATCGCCCACATCGACCACGGCAAGTCGACGCTGGCCGACCGCATGCTGCAGATCACCGGCGTCGTCTCCGACCGCGACATGCGCGCGCAGTACCTCGACCGCATGGACATCGAGCGCGAGCGCGGGATCACGATCAAGTCGCAGGCGGTGCGCATGCCGTGGGCCACCGCCGACCAGACCTTCGCGCTGAACATGATTGACACGCCCGGCCACGTCGACTTCACGTACGAGGTCTCGCGCTCGCTGGCGGCCTGCGAGGGGGCGATCCTGCTCGTCGACGCGGCTCAGGGGATCGAGGCCCAGACGCTCGCCAACCTCTACCTCGCGCTCGAGAACGACCTGCACATCATCCCGGTGCTCAACAAGATCGATCTGCCCGCCGCCGACCCCGAGAAGTACGCCGCGGAGCTCGCCGGGCTCATCGGCGGCTCACCGGACGACGTCCTGCGCGTGAGCGGCAAGACCGGCATGGGCGTCGAGACGCTCCTCGACCGCATCGTCGAGCAGATCCCCGCCCCGAAGGGGAACGCGGATGCCCCGGCCCGGGCGATGATCTTCGACTCTGTCTACGACTCGTACCGCGGCGTCGTGACGTACGTCCGCATGGTCGACGGCAAGCTGGAGCCGCGCGAGCGCATCCAGATGATGTCGACGAAGGCGACGCACGATCTCCTCGAGATCGGCGTGTCGAGCCCGGAGCCCGTGCCCACGAAGGGTCTCGGAGTCGGAGAGGTCGGTTACCTGATCACCGGCGTGAAGGACGTGCGCCAGTCCAAGGTCGGCGACACCATCACGAATCAGCGCAAGCCCGCGGGCGAGGCGCTGGCCGGCTACACGGACCCGAAGCCGATGGTCTTCTCGGGCATCTACCCGATCGACGGCAGCGACTACGCCGACCTCCGCGAGGCGCTCGACAAGCTCAAGCTGTCGGACGCGTCGCTCCAGTACGAGCCCGAGACGTCGGTGGCGCTCGGCTTCGGCTTCCGCTGCGGCTTCCTGGGCCTGCTGCACCTCGAGATCATCACCGAGCGGCTCTCCCGCGAGTTCGACCTCGACCTCATCACGACGGCGCCCTCGGTGACGTACGAGGTCACCACCGACACCGGCGAGACGGTCGTCGTCACCAACCCGAGCGAGTACCCCGACGGCCGCGTCGCAGAGGTCTCCGAGCCGGTGGTCAAGGTCGGCATCCTGCTGCCCAAGGACTATGTCGGAACCGTCATGGAGCTGTGCCAGTCCCGCCGCGGCTCGCTCCTGGGAATGGACTACCTCAGCGAGGACCGGGTCGAGCTGCGCTACCACATGCCCCTCGGCGAGATCGTCTTCGACTTCTTCGACCAGCTGAAGTCCAAGACCCAGGGCTACGCGAGCCTGGACTACGAGCCCGCCGGCTCGCAGACCGCCGACCTCGTCAAGGTCGACATCCTGCTGCAGGGAGACAAGGTCGACGCCTTCAGTTCGATCGTGCACCGTGAGAAGGCCTACGCCTACGGCACGATGATGACCGAGCGCCTGCGCAAGCTCATCCCGCGCCAGCAGTTCGAGGTGCCGATCCAGGCCGCCATCGGCGCCCGGATCATCGCTCGCGAGAACATCCGAGCGATGCGCAAGGACGTCCTCGCGAAGTGCTACGGCGGCGACATCTCCCGCAAGCGCAAGCTCCTCGAGAAGCAGAAGGAGGGCAAGAAGCGCATGAAGATGGTCGGTCGCGTCGAGGTCCCCCAGGAGGCGTTCATCGCCGCGCTCTCAGGGGACGTCGAGGGTCCTGCCAAGAAGTGATGCGACTCGCGAAGTAGGCTGGAATCCATGCGTCGAGGAACCTTCCGTGACGACACCGTCGACTATGCGGCTGTCGGCGCGACCCAAGCGCCGGATCTGATGCAGTACCCGCCGGAGCGCAGCATCCCGGCGGAGCAGTCGTGGCGGATCGGCAGCGGTGAAGCCCGCTTCCGGGCCGCGGGCGAGGCGCTGATGTCGTGGACGGCGCAGCGGGGCGCCGGACTCGAGGTCACCGACGTGCGACCCGCCTCCGGGCCGATGTACTCCGGCGTGAGCTTCGACGCCGAGGGCAACCCCGTCAAGCCCAGTCGCTCCGAGGCCGAGCAGCGCTTCGACGCCGACGGCACCCCGTTCGTCGGCCCAGGCACGACGATCCGCGTCGATGGCCGCGTCAGGGGCCTCCGCGCGGACGCCGAGCTGCGCGTCATCTTCGCCGTCGAAGAGCCCCGTCGGGTGGGCTTCGCGCTCGGGACCGTGAGCGACTCGGTCGTCAGCGGCGAGGAGTCGTTCATGCTCGACTGGTACGAGAACGACGAGGTCTGGTTCACGGTCCGCGCGTTCGACGCGCCGCACGCTCTCCTGTACCGGATGCTTCCGGCGCTCACGAAACGGCGCCGCCGCGAGCTGTTCACCCGGTACCTGCGCGCGATCTCGCCGCTGTACACGACCCCCGCGTGAGCCGCTGATGGGCTCTGCTCTTCCGCTCGGCGAGCCCGTTCCCTCGGACGGATCGCTGCCGCCGGGTACCCGCATCGATCCGGCGACCGAGTTCAGCGTGTACCTGCACGTGCCCTTCTGCCGCGTGCGCTGCGGGTACTGCGACTTCAACACGTACACATCGTCCGAGCTGCGCGGCGCCCGCCAGGACGAGTACGCCGACACGCTCCTCCGCGAGATCGCGCTCGCCGCGCGGGCCCTCGACCGCGCTGGCGGGAACCGCCCCGCATCGACGGTGTTCTTCGGCGGAGGGACACCGACCCTCCTCCCGCCGGGCGACCTCGCCCGTATGCTCGCCGGCGTCCGCGATACGTTCGGCATCGCCGACGGCGCCGAGATCACGGTCGAGGCCAACCCCGACACCGTCACCCCTGCAGTCGCGGCCGAGCTCGCGGCATCCGGCGTCACGCGCCTCTCGGTCGGCATGCAGTCCGCCGTTCCGCACGTCCTCGCCGCGCTCGACCGCACGCACGACCCCGACAACGTGCGCACCGCCGTCGCGGCTGCGCGCGGCGCCGGGCTCGACGTCAGCGTGGATCTCATCTACGGCGCACCGGGCGAGTCGCTCGGCGACTGGCGTTCCTCGGTGGAGGCGGCGGTCGCGCTCGAGCCCGACCACGTCTCGGCGTACGCGCTCATCATCGAGGACGGCACCAAGCTCGCGCGCCAGATCCGCCGGGGCGAGGTCGCAGCCCCCGACGACGACCTCCAGGCCGACATGTACGAGCTGGTCGACGACCTCCTCGAGCGTGCGGGCTTCGACTGGTACGAGGTGTCGAACTGGGCGCGCGGCGACGGTCACCGCTCGCGGCACAACCTCGCCTACTGGGTCGGGGCGGACTGGTGGGGGTTCGGCCCCGGTGCGCACAGCCACGTCGCGGGCGTGCGGTTCTGGAACGTCAAGCACCCCGCGGCCTACGCCCAGCGGCTCGCGGCGGGGGAGTCTCCGGCAGCAGGACGCGAGATCCCGGATGCTGCGGCCCGCACCCTCGAGACCGTGCTGCTGCGCACCCGCATCCGCGACGGGCTGCCTGTCGAGGCGCTCCTCGGCGAGGGCCGTCACTCGGTCGCCGCGCTCATCGCGGACGGTCTCATCGAGGGTCCGGCGGCGCTGCGGGGGCGGGTCGTGCTCACCCGCCGGGGCCGCCTCCTCGCCGACGCCGTGGTCCGTGCTCTCACCGACTGACCCGGGACGTCATCCACGTGGAGGACGGGTCGGACGTCGCGCAGCGTCGCTCGACGATCCTTCGAGGGGCATCGGATAGAATTGGCACTCCAGTCATGCGAGTGCCAGATCCGGCGTGAGGAGGCGGGATGGTCAGCGAACGAGGCCTGCAGGTGCTGCGGGCGATCGTCCAGGACTACGTCGACACGCGCGAGCCGGTCGGCAGCAAGGCGATCGTCGAGCGTCACGCCTTCGGCGTGTCCGCGGCGACCATCCGCAACGACATGGCGCTGCTCGAAGACGAGGAGCTCATCGTCGCACCGCACACCTCTTCCGGCCGGGTGCCCACCGACAAGGGCTACCGCGTCTTCGTCGACCACCTCGCCGAGCTGCGGCCCCTTTCTGCGGCGCAGCGCTCCGCGATCGCGTCGTTCCTCAACGGCTCGGGCGACCTCGACGACGTCCTGGTGCGCACGGTGCGGGCGCTCACCCAGCTGACCGGCCAGGTCGCGATCGTGCAGTATCCCTCCTTCGCCCGTGCGACGATCACCCACGTCGAGCTGGTGCAGCTCGGCGGAGGACGCATGCTCGTGATCCTCGTGACCGACACCGGCCGGGTGTCGCAGCGCCTCACCTTCGTCGGCGAGGACTTCGACGACGCCGACCTCGCGCACATCCGCGCCGGCCTCGGCACCCTGCTCGTCGGCCGGCCGGTGCGCGAGGGACTGCAGCGCATCGCCGAGCGCCTCGAGGGTCCCGATGCGCAGGCCCCGGCGCACGAGCGCGCGACCGACGAGATCGTGCGCGCCGTCGCCGAGGAGCTCGAGGAGTTCCGCCAGGACAAGCTCGTCATGGCCGGCAGCGCCAACCTCGCCCGCCGCGAGTCCGACTTCCGCGGCAGCATCTACCCGCTCCTCGAGGCGATCGAGGAGCAGGTGACCCTGCTCCGGCTGATGGGCGAGATGGTCGCCGACGAGCACGGCCTCTCGGCGAGCATCGGCCGGGAGAACGAGGCGTTCGGCCTGGCCGAGGCATCCGTCGTCGCCAGCGACTACGACGCGACGGGCTCCCTCGCTCGCGTCGGCGTGCTGGGCCCGACGCGCATGGACTACCCCACGAACCTCGCGACGGTCCGCGCCGTCGCGCGCTATCTCACGCGCATGCTCGAGCAGGACGAGAACTCCCGCTGACGCGGACGCGCACACACGATTCCGCGGCACCGCCGCGGCAGGAAGGCGAAAGTGGCTGACCACTACGAGGTCCTCGGCGTCTCACGCGAGGCCACCACCGACGAGATCAAGAAGGCCTACCGGCGGCTGGCCCGACAGCTGCACCCGGACGTGAACCCGGGGGAGGAGGCTTCCGAGCGGTTCAAGCTCGTGACGCACGCCTACGACGTGCTGAGCGATCCCGAGCAGCGGGCGCGCTACGACATGGGCGGCAACGACTCCCCGTTCGGCGGGGCGGGCGGCTTCGGCGGCTTCAACGACATCTTCGAGACGTTCTTCGGGGCGGCGGGCGGGTCGCGCGGCGGCCGGCCGCGATCGCGCCGTGAACGCGGCCAGGACGCGCTGGTGCGCGTCACGCTCGAGCTCGCCGACGTCGTGTTCGGCACGCACCGCGACATCGAGGTCGACACCGCCGTCGTGTGCGAGACCTGCCAGGGCTCCTGCTGCCAGCCGGGGACGAGCCCGGTCACATGCGACATCTGCCACGGCACCGGCAACGTGCAGCGCCAGGTGCGCAGCCTCCTCGGCAACGTCGTCACGACGCAGCCGTGCAACGTCTGCCAGGGCTACGGCACGACGATCCCGTACCCGTGCGCCACCTGCCAGGGTCAGGGCCGCGTGCGTGCACGTCGGACGGTCTCGCTCGACATCCCCGCCGGTGTCGAGACCGGACTCCGTCTGCAGCTGCCGGGTTCCGGCGAGGTCGGCCCCGCGGGCGGCCCCAACGGCGATCTCTACATCGAGGTGACGGTTCAGCCGCACGAGGTGTTCAGCCGCGACGGCGATGACCTGCTCGCGACGCTCGAGGTCTCGATGCCCGACGCGATCCTGGGCACCACGACGACCATCCAGTCCCTCGACGGCCCCGTCGACCTGGAGGTGCGGGCGGGCGTGCAGGCGGGCGACGTCCTCACCATCAAGGGCCGCGGCATCACACCGCTGCGCGGCACGCAGCGCGGCGACCTCAAGGTCGGCGTGCACGTCGTCACGCCCACGCGGCTCGACCACAAGGAGCGCGCTCTCATCGAGGAGTTCGCCAAGCGCACCAAGGCGCCCTCCCCGAAGCTCGCCGAGTTCCACCAGGGCCTGTTCGCCAAGCTCCGCGACCGCTTCCGGAACGTCTGACCCGTGGCGCTGCACTTCCTCCTCGACCAGCCCGTCGACGCCGCTCCCGGCGACGCCGTGACGCTCACCGGCGCGGAGGCGCACCACGCGGCGACGGTGCGACGCGTCCGGGTCGGCGAGGAGGTCACGGTCGGCGACGGCCGTGGCGCGTGGCTCACCGGCCTGGTCGAGTCGGTGGCGCCGCGCGAGGTGGTGATCCGCATCGACGGACGCACGGATGCCGCGCCCCCGCGCCCGCGCATCGTGCTGGTGCAGGCGCTGGCCAAGGGCGACCGCGACGAGCTCGCCGTCCAGGCGGCGACCGAGCTCGGCGTCGACGAGATCGTGCCGTGGCAGGCCGCGCGCAGCGTCTCGCGATGGGACGCCGCGAAGGCGGCGAAGGGCCGCGCGCGCTGGGGGACCATCGTGCGCGAGGCCGCGAAGCAGGCCCACCGCGCGTGGGTGCCGGAGGTGGCGGAGCTGACCACGACGGCCGCCCTCGCGCGCCGGGCGGCAGCATCCGTCGTCCTGATTCTGGAGCCGACGGCGACCGAGCGGCTCAGCGGGCTCGCGCTGGAGCAGGGCGACGAGCGCGACGTCGTGCTGGTGGTCGGTCCCGAGGGCGGCATCGCCCCGGAGGAGCTCGACTCCCTCTCAGCCGCCGGCGCGCGACTCGTCCGCCTCGGCGAGACCGTGCTGCGCACCTCGACGGCCGGTCCCGCGGCGCTGGCCGTCGTCAGCACCGCCCTCGGCCGCTGGTGACGGTTCGACAGGCTCACCGGGCGGGGCGCGGCCGTCCCCGTGCGCACCCCCGTCGGTAGACTTGCGCCATGAGTGAACCGTCGATCTTCACGCGCATCCTGGACGGCGAGATCCCGTCCGAGATCATCGCAGAGACCGAGAACGCATTCGCCATCCGCGACATCGCCCCGAAGGCACCCGTGCACCTGCTGGTGATCCCCAAGTCCGGGGAGTACCGCAACGTCGTCGAACTCGCTGCCGGCGACCCGGACCTCATGGCGGAGCTCGTGGGCCTCGCGAACACGATCGCCGCCGAGCATTCCGACGGGGACTTCCGCCTCGTCTTCAACACCGGCCCGAACGCGGGCCAGACCATCTTCCACGTGCACGCCCATGTGCTCGCGGGAGGCCTCGAAGAGAAGAGTGTCGGTGCCTGATCAACCCGGTCATGAGACGGTGAGCGACCACGTCGAGGTCGACGGCGTCGCGATGGTGCAGCTGCTCGGTCCGCAGGACCGCCTGCTGCGGGTCGTCGAGAAGGAGCATCCGGGTGTCGACGTGCACGTGCGCGGCAACGAGATCACGCTCACGGGCGAGGCGCCGGCGGTCGCCGCAGCGCGGTCGCTGGTCGACGAGCTCGTCGCGATGACGAAGGCGGGCCAGTCGCTCGGCGAGGACGACGTCGCCTCGTCGAACCGCATCCTCCGCAGCGAGGGCGGTCCCCGCCCGTCGGAGGTGCTGGGCGAGGCGATCCTGTCCTCGCGCGGCAAGGTCATCCGCCCGAAGACCCTCGGCCAGAAGGCGTACGTCGACGCGATGGAGGAGAACACGATCGTGTTCGGCATCGGCCCCGCCGGTACCGGCAAGACGTACCTCGCGATGGCGAAGGCCGTCCAGGCGCTGCAGCGCAAGGAGGTCAGCCGCATCATCCTGACGCGGCCGGCCGTCGAGGCGGGGGAGCGCCTCGGCTTCCTCCCGGGCACGCTCACCGACAAGATCGACCCCTACCTGCGCCCGCTGTACGACGCGCTCAACGAGATGATGGATCCGGAGCTCGTGCCGAAGCTCATGGCGACCGGCACGATCGAGGTCGCCCCGCTGGCGTACATGCGCGGACGCACGCTCAACGACTCGTTCGTCGTGCTGGACGAGGCGCAGAACACGACACCCGAGCAGATGAAGATGTTCCTCACGCGCCTCGGCTTCGGCACCCGCATGGTCGTCACGGGCGACATCACGCAGATCGACCTGCCGCAGGGCGCGTCGGGTCTGCGCCTGGTGACCCGCGTGCTCGGCGACATCGACGACATCCACTTCTCGTACCTCACGAGCGACGACGTCGTGCGCCACACCCTCGTCGGCCGGATCGTCGACGCCTACAGCGAGTACGACGAGCGCCGTCTCGCCGCGCGGCGGGAGCGGGACGAGGCCTCCGAGTTCGCGAACCGCGCCGAGCGCCGCGCCGCCACCGTGCGCGGCGGCGGACCCCGTGACCACCTTCCGAAGCGAGGACGCCCATGACCATCGAGATCGGCAACGAATCGGGGATCGCCGTCGACGAGACGGTGCTGCTGCGTCTCATGGAGCACAACCTCGCCGAGCTGCACGTCAGCCCCGACGCCGACGTGGCGATCCTGCTCGTCGACGAGGGCGCCATGGAGGCGCTGCACGTGCAGTGGATGGACGAGCCCGGTCCGACGGACGTGCTGAGCTTCCCGATGGACGAGCTGCGTCCGGGCACCGAGGACGCGCCCACACCCGCGGGGCTCCTCGGTGACATCGTGCTCTGCCCGCAGGTCGCCGAGACGCAGGCGGTCGCAGCCAAGCACTCGACGCTCGACGAGCTCATCCTCCTGACGACGCACGGCCTCCTGCACCTCCTCGGATTCGATCACGCCGAGCCGGAGGAGGAGCGCGAGATGTTCGGACTGCAGCGCGAGCTCATCACCTCGTTCCAGGCGTCCGAACGCCGACGACCTCGCGCATGACCGCCGCCCTCCTGCTCGTCGCCGCGGCGCTGCTGCTCGCGTTCGGCGCCCTCATGGTCGCGATCGACGCGGCGCTCAGCGTCACTTCGCGGGCGGATCTCGCCGAACTCGGCGCGGGCGGTCGCAACTCGGCGTCGCTGCGCAGGATCGCCGACGACCCCGACGCGCACGCCAACGCCGTGATCTTCATCCGCGTCCTGGCCGAGACGACTGCCGCAGTGCTCGTGACGGTCGCATTCGTCGACCTCTTCAACAGCATCTGGTGGGCCATGCTGGCCGCCGCCGTGCTCATGACCGGCATCTCGTACGTCGTCGTGGGCGCGAGCCCTCGCACGGTGGGCCGGCTCCACGCGAAGGGCCTGCTGCGCGGCGCCGCACCGATCGTCCGCGGGGTGCGCATCATCCTCGGACCGCTCGCCCACGGCCTCGTCGCTCTCGGCACGCGCATCACTCCGGGGGCGTCCCGCGGCTCGTCGTTCGCCTCCGAGGAACAGCTGCTCAGCATCATCGACGAGGCGGCCGAGAACGAGCTCATCGAGCAGGACGACCGCGAGCTGATCCACTCGGTGTTCGACTTCACCGACACGTTCGTCCGCGCGGTGATGGTGCCGCGCACCGACATGGTGACGGTGGATGCCTCGACCTCGACACGCGAGGCCATGACGATCTTCCTCGAGAAGGGCGTCTCGCGCGTTCCGATCGTCGACGACGACGCGGACGACGTCGTAGGCGTGCTGTACCTCAAGGACCTCGTGCAGTTCGGCTTCCGCGACGAGACGGGCTGGCGGGATGCCCCGATCAGCCGCATAGCGCGGCCTGCGGTGTTCGTGCCGGAGTCCATGAAGGCAGAGACCCTGCTGCAGCAGATGAAGCGCGACGCCGTGCACGTGTGCCTCGTCGTCGACGAGTACGGCGGCGTGTCGGGTCTCGTGACCCTCGAAGACCTCATCGAGGAGCTCGTGGGCGACATCTCGGACGAATACGACGCCCGTGCCGACGAGGTCACCGAGCTCGAGCCGGGCCACTACCGCGTCAGCGCCAGACTCGGCCTCGACGAGGTCGGCGACCTGTTCGGCCTCGAGCTCGAGGACGAGGACGTCGACTCCATCGGAGGACTCCTCGGCAAGGCGCTCGGGCGCGTGCCGCAGCCGGGCGCGACCGCCGAGTACGCCGGGCTCGTGCTCACCGGCGGCGCATCGCGCGGGCGCGGACGCGGCATCTCGACGGTGTTCGTCGAGCGCGGCGACCCCGCGCTGGACATCGGACGCTCGCCGCGCACCGGCGAGATCCGCATCGTGAGCCCCCGCACCGGCGAGATCCGGCTGCCTCGGAAGGAAGAGACGTCATGACCGAGAACGAGCCCACGCCGGAATCCGAGCCCGGCTCCGCGCACGAGCCCGCTGCAGGCCGCTCCGGCTTCGTCACGTTCGTCGGACGCCCCAACGTCGGCAAGTCGACGCTGACGAACGCCCTGGTCGGCGAGAAGGTCGCGATCACCAGCGACAAGCCGCAGACGACGCGCCGGGCGATCCGCGGCATCCTGAACCGCCCCGGCGGTCAGCTCGTCATCGTCGACACCCCGGGACTCCACAAGCCGCGCACGCTGCTGGGGCAGCGCCTCAACGACCTCGTCGAGCAGGTGCTCGGGGACGTCGACGTCATCGGCTTCTGCGTGCCCGCGACCGAGAAGGTCGGACCCGGCGACCGCCGCATCGCGGAGTCGCTCAGCGGGTACGGACGCGCCAAGAAGGTGGCGATCGTGACGAAGACGGATGCGGCCACCCGCGAGCAGATCACCGAGCGGCTCATCGAGGTCGACCAGCTGCGCGAGGACTGGGCCGCCGTCATCCCGCTGTCCGCCTTCACGCGCGACCAGCTCGAGGTCCTGAGCGACGAGCTGCTCGCCCTCATGCCGGAGGGTCCGGCGCTGTACCCGGAGGGCGTCGTCACCGACGAGTCGACCGAGGACCGCATCGCCGAGATCATCCGGGAGGCCGCGCTCGACGGCGTGCGCGACGAGCTCCCGCACTCGATCGCGGTCGTCGTGCAGGACGTGGAGCCCCGCGAGGACTCCGACCTCACCGACATCTACGCCGACATCGTCGTGGAGCGCGACAGCCAGAAGGGCATCATCATCGGCCACAAGGGCTCCCGGCTGCGCGACGTCGGCGCCCGCGCACGCGCACAGATCGAACCGCTCCTCGGCACCAAGGTGTTCCTCAAGCTGCACGTGCGCATCGCGAAGGAATGGCAGCGCGATCCCAAACAGCTGGGGCGCCTCGGCTTCTGAAGCAGGAGAGCGGACGGATGCCGCGATCCGGCCCTCGCGGCCCCGGAGAGGCGTAGCCTGGCGATGAGCCGTCCGGAGAGGAGCCCGCGATGACGACGCCCGCTCAGACTGTCGCGTGGAACGACCCTCGCGACGACATCGCGGTCGGCGTGCTGATGTCGAACGGCCGCCTGGCGCCTCGCAGGTTCGCGAGCCGGGCCGAGGCCGAAGCGTGGGCGCGTCCCGAAGAGGGCGACCGCGTCGTCGAGTGGAACCTCATCTGCGAGTGCGACTACTGACGCGCCTCACCCGACGGTCTGGGTGATCGCCGAGCGGATGACGACGGTGTCGGCGCCGTACTCGGCGTCTGCGGCATCCTGCCAGCTCCCGTCGTCCCACACCACGTCGACCCACAGCCACCCGTCCTGCACACTCGAACCGAGGTAGGCGTCGCCCAGCGTGTCGGGCAGCTCGTCCTGGATCGCGGCGAGTGTCGCCTCGTCGCCTGCTCCCGGTTTCCCGCCCGTCGGGTCCTCGGGGCGGATCGGGTCGTACAGCGCCAGGAGGATCGGCGGCTGCGTCGAGGTGAACGTCTCGCCGTCGTAGGTGCCGCGAACGGCGTAGGCGCCCCAGGTCACGTCCCCCGAGGACTCCGCACCGTCGACGCCCTCCCACGACCACCCCACGAGCGGCGTCCCCGTGCACTGCGGCGGATAGGACTCGGCCACCGCTCCCAGGCAGAGCTGCACCTCGCCGGCGGTGTCGAGCACGGTTCCGGTGGCGGCCACCTCGCCTTCGGGCGGGACCGGCGTGACGGTACCGAGCGCGGCGGGCGCGGGCGTGCCCGCGGGGCCGGCGCTCGCGCACGAAGCGGCGACGAGCAGGACGACGGCGGCGGTGGCCGCGATGCCGAGGGGGCGACGGAGACCTCTCATGCCTTCAAGGTGTCGCGTCGGCGCAGATCGTCTCAGAAGCGGATGCTGCGGCATCCGTTCGTCATCCGTTCGCTCTCGGTCCGGAACGGGGTGTAGCCTGATGCCATGCGCTTCGGCGGGCTTCTCCTTCTTAGCCGCCGCGACGAGACCTCGTTCTAGGGCCTTCCTCGTCGCGGAGCTTTGTGTTGGCCCGCATCATCAGGCACTGAGCCACCCCGATCGGGCTGAGGCTCGGAACACACGAGAGAAGCGACGACATCATGGAGAACACCCAGAAGCCCTCGGGCCTGCCGACCCACAAGTATCGGCCGTTCCACGAGCAGATCACCGTGAATCTGCCCGACCGCACCTGGCCCGACCAGCGCATCACGACCGCGCCCCGCTGGTGCGCCGTCGACCTGCGTGACGGCAACCAGGCGCTCATCGACCCGATGAGCCCCGAGCGCAAGCGCATCATGTTCGACCTCCTCGTGAAGATGGGCTACAAGGAGATCGAGGTCGGCTTCCCCTCGGCGAGCCAGACGGACTTCGACTTCGTCCGCCAGCTCATCGAGGAGAACCTGATCCCCGACGACGTCACGATCCAGGTGCTGACGCAGGCGCGACAGCATCTGATCGAGCGCACCTACGAGTCCATCGCCGGCGCGAAGCAGGCGATCGTGCACCTGTACAACTCGACGAGCACGCTGCAGCGCGAGGTGGTCTTCCGCACCGACGAGCAGGGCATCGTCGACATCGCGCTCGAGGGCGCTCGCCTGTGCCGCGAGTTCGAGAAGCGCATCCCCGAGACCCAGGTCTTCTACGAGTACTCGCCCGAGAGCTACACCGGCACCGAGCTCGAGTTCGCGCTGAGCGTGTGCAACCAGGTCATCGAGATCTTCGAGCCGACGCCGGAGCGCAAGGTCATCATCAACCTGCCCGCCACCGTCGAGATGGCGACGCCGAACGTCTACGCCGACTCGATCGAGTGGATGAGCCGTCGCCTGGCCCACCGCGAGAACGTCATCCTGTCGCTGCATCCGCACAACGACCGCGGCACCGCGATCGCGGCGGCGGAACTCGGCTACATGGCCGGTGCCGACCGCATCGAGGGCTGCCTGTTCGGCAACGGCGAGCGGACGGGCAACGTCGACCTGGTCGCGCTCGGGATCAACCTGTTCACACAGGGCATCGACCCGCAGATCGACTTCAGCGACATCGACCAGGTCAAGCGCACGGTCGAGTACTGCAACCAGCTTCCCGTGCACGAGCGCAGCCCCTGGGCGGGCGACCTCGTGTTCACCGCGTTCAGCGGCTCCCACCAGGACGCCATCAAGAAGGGCTTCGAGGCGATGGACGCCCGGGCCGCGGCCGCCGGCGTGACCGTCGACGAGATCGACTGGGCGGTCCCGTATCTGCCCGTCGACCCGAAGGACCTGGGCCGGTCGTACGAGGCCGTCATCCGCGTCAATTCGCAGTCGGGCAAGGGCGGCGTCGCGTACCTGCTGAAGACCGACCACTCGCTCGACCTGCCCCGCAAGCTGCAGATCGACTTCTCGGGCGTGGTCCAGGCCAAGACCGACGCCGAGGGCGGTGAGGTCACGAGCGACCAGATCTGGAAGATCTTCACCGACGAGTACCTGCCGTCGGAGGTCGCCGACGAGCGCTGGGGCCGCTTCGAGCTGCTGGCCACCAGCACCCGCAGCGACCTGTCGGGCGATGTCGCGCTCGACATCACGCTGCGCGACGGCGACGACCGGTTCGAGGCATCCGGCCGGGGCAACGGCCCGGTCGCCGCGTTCCTCGAGATCATCCGCGCACAGGGGTTCGACGTGACGCTCTACGACTACGTCGAGCACGCCCTGAGCGCCGGCGGCGACGCCCAGGCGGCCGCCTACATCGAACTCCAGGTCGATGGCGAGCGCCTCTGGGGCGTCGGCATCGACTCGGACATCTCGACCGCATCGCTCAAAGCGATCGTGTCGGGCGTGAACCGCGCCATCCGTACGCGGCAGCGGTCCGGAGCCCTCGCGGGCGTCTGAACGCGAACCGTCGGCGGGTGTGCGTGGCTGATCCCGCGCGCACCCGCCGGTGTTCGCCCGGAGTCCGGCCGTCGAGCGGACGAGGCGAGACGGAACGGATGCCTCAGGGCTTCACGATCGGGATCGTCGAGGTCTCGACCGCCACCTTCCGGCGATAGAGCGCACGCTGCTCGGGCAGCGAGATGTCGAAGATCACCGCGAGGAGTCGGATCACCGTCGTCACGACGATGCCGATCGCGGCGGCGATGACCACATCCACGCCGAGCCGCTCCGCGGTCGCGAGGACGAGGCATCCGGCCGCCGCGGCGACCGCATAGAGCGATCCCACGTGCATGATCGCGACCGGCAGCCCCATGATGACGTCGCGCAGGATGCTGCCGCCCACGGCCGCGCACACGCCGACGAACACGGCCGGCACGAGCGGGAGACCGAGCACGAGGGCCTTGCTGGTGCCGAACGCGCCGAACAGGCCGATGACGAGGGCATCGAGGCCGACGATGACGGCGTTGAGCCGCTGGAAGAGGCCGGCGAGCAGCATCCCGAACAGCGCAGCGCCGGCGGCGGTGAGCAGGTACCAGTTGCTCTGCAGCGTCGTGGGCGTGACGTTCAGGAGCAAGTCGCGGATGAGACCGCCGCCCATGCCGACGACGATGCCGATGATCGCGACGCCGAGCATGTCGAGCCGGCGTTCGCCGCGGAAGCCCGACGCGAACAGCGCGCCCTGGATGCCGCCGAGACCCACGGCGATGAGGTCGGCCCACAGGGGGATCACGAAGACCGGCTCGTTCACCCCTCCATTGTCGACGGCGATCAGGGGATGTGGGTGCGCACCGCCGACAGGAAGCCGTCGAGATCGTCGGTCCACAGGCGCACGGCTTCAACACGGTCCTGCCCCTGCGGGAGCCGTACGTCGAGCGGGTGCTCGAGGCGGATGAGGATGTTCGTCTCGTTCGCGATGCGCGCCGCGAACGTGCGGCCCTCCGGCTCGTCCACGACGGCGGGCGCCTTCTCGACCCGGTGCGGGGAGCGCTCGACGGATGCCACGACATCCCAGGGCAGATCGAGGTCGAGCTCGGCGCCCTGTCGCACCCGGATGCCGGCAGGACCGACCGCATGCGGCCTCGTCAGGTAGCCGAACAGGAGGCCGAGCATCCACGTGACGCCCCAGATGCCGAGCACGAGCAGCGGGATGCGCACCCAGACCCAGCGGTGGACGATGAGGTCGACGATCGGGATCTCGATGGCCGACAGCACGATGAAGATCACCAGCAGTGTCAGCACGGGGGAGTGGTACCGGAACGCACTCGCACCCGTGGGGACCCGCGGCCGCCGGAACACGAAGCGGTAGATGCTCTGATAGACGCCGAGCTCCATGATCCAGGCGCGGCGGGCGAGTGTGCGGAGCTTCGCGGGCCACGCCGGCTCGGTGGACGGCCGGGGCGGGTTGTCGACGGCGCTCATGAGGCGGCGTCCTCGCCCGTGCGGGCCTCGTGCTCTGCGATCAGTCGGGTGAGACGGTCGAGCACGTGCGTCAGGCCGCGGAGCGTCGCCTGCGCCGTCAGCTCGTCGAGACCGTCGATGAGCTGGGCACCGAGTTCGGTGTGCTCGGCGTCCATCGCCCGCATCGATTCCTCGCCCCGCGGCGTCAGGGTGACCAGCACGGCCCGGCGGTCGTGCGGATGCGGCTCGCGTCGCGCGAAGCCGGTGGCCTCGAGCCCGTCGACGAGGGTCGTGACGTTGCGCGGGGTGACGCCGAGTGCGGCCGCCAACTCGGCCTGCGTTCGCGGCCCCTGGTGGAAGACGAGCCACAGCACGTGGGTGCGCGCCGGGGTGAGGCCGCGCCGATCGAGCTCGCGCTCCTGATCGGCACTGAGCACGGTCGACAGTGCGAGAAGCGTGTCGAGAATCTGAGTGCCGGACATAGTGAATAGGATACACGAGTTGCGCGGAGTGGTCGCCGACACGATCGGGGTGGATGCCGGCGCTACTTCTTCTTGCCCTTGCCGGAGCCGGGTGACGTCGGAGTCGGCTCGGGTGCCGGGGCAGGCGCCCCCGGCGTCGGCTCCGGCTCGACGATCTCCGGCTCGACGATCTCCGGCGCGGGGGACTGCGGGGGTGTCGGCGGCCGGGTGGTCGGGGGCGGCTCGGAGGCGAGGAACGCAGTCGTTGTCAGCGAGGGCGCCGGGACGTAGCCATCGGTGCGTATTCGCAGCGAATCGAACTGGGCCGAGCCGGCTGCGATGAGCAGTCCGAAACGGCCGTCGGCGAGGGCTGCGTTGTACGCCCGCGACGCGATGAAGACGCCGTTGAGCATCAGCGACACCGAGGCGCCCTTGATGGTGACGAAGAGCGTGTACTTCGTACCGGCGATCAGCGCACGGCTGATCGTCTGGTCGACCACCACTCGCCCGCCGACCACGTGCCCGAAGACGACGGTCTGCGCGGCGAGATCGAGCACGATGAACTTGTAGTCGGAGGTGCTGTAGAAGTCGTACACGAGGCCCGCGCGCGAACCGGCTGACAGCGTGACGACCTGGGTGATCTCGAGATACGCGTTCGACGAGACCGTGCCGCCGATGCCGACGAGACCGATGACCGGCTGACCGCCCGCGACGGTCCCGTTCACCGTGCCGGTCGCGGGCACGAGGGTGCCGCTGGGCACCTGTGCGACGATGCCGGGGCCGGCCGTGAAGTCCTCGGTCACGTCGTACGTGATGGTCGGCGGCAGCACCTGCACCGAGATGCTGTCGAACTGTCCCCGCGCCTGGTTGGAGCCGACGCCGACGAAGCCCTTGTTGAGACCGACCGACTCGCCGTCGATGATCCGCGGCGCGAACGTATGCGTGAACGCGACGGTGCCGTCGAGCACGACACTCACCGTGGTGCCGTTGACCGCGACCATCATCGTGTACCACTTGTTCGACTTGACGCCGCCGTTCACGACAGACTGCACGTCGACGATCCATCCCGCCGAGGTGCGGCGGCCCATGACGAGCTTGTTGGTGGACTGGTCGACGCCCGCGAACTTGAAGTCGGTGGGCGAGAAGTAGTCGAAGACGACGTAGGCGTTCGCCTTCCACCCGCCCGTGGGCTTGGTGAGGTAGATCTGCGCGTGGATCTCGAAGTAGATCGGCAGGTACTGGTCGATGTAGTACACCGCGACGGCGTCGCCGGTGGTGGAGGCCGCGGTGACCGTGAGCGCCCCACCCTGCACCTGGAACACCCCGGAGTCCGCGAAGAAGTCCTCGGCGCCGTCCGTGAATCCCGCCGTGCGCAGCACGTCGCGCTTCCCACCGGGGACGTTGCCGGGCTGCGGGTCACGCGGCCCGCCGGTCTGGTCCTGCCATTGCGGGTCCTTCTGCGTGACGAGGCCGATCTCGCCGTAGGGCTCGCCGTTGCGCGGGACGGACACCGCGCCCGCGAGCTGGGCGACCGTGAAGTCGGCGCCCTGCGCGGCCGAGAGCGCAGAGAGGAACTCGAAGAGTCCCGGCGGCACCTGGCGGCTCACGGTTCCGAGGCCGAACGGGGCGAACGGCACGAGGTAGCTGTTGAACTCGCCCACCCAGTCGATGAGCCTGTCGCCGCCCGTGTTGGCGATGAGCACGTCGAGGCCGGCGCCGCCGACGGCGCGGTCCTCGTAGGTGGTGTGCGTGTCGGGCTGCGTGTTCTCCCCGCCGGCCGTCGTCAGGACGTCGTCGACGTTGAGCAGATCGTTGCCCCAGCCGCCCCACAGCGTGTCGCGACCGGTGCCGCCGACCATCCAGTCGTGGCCGTTGTCGCCGAACAGCATGTCGTCGCCGTCCGAGGCCACGGTGGTCGTCGCCGTGCAGGTCCCCTGGTTGTTCGATGCCGAGCATCCCGTGGCGAGGCGGCCTTCCGCGTGGGCGAAGTTCAGGAACCACTCGCCACCGTTCACGAGGATCTTCCGCATCGGGGAGTACTCGTCGTACAGCAGGAACTCTCCCGTGACGGCGTCGAAGCCGAGGAGCGTCCCGTCGTTGAAGGGCCGGGTGAAGTCGCTGCGCGTGCCGCCCACGCCGTAGCCCACGGGGAGCGCCTCCGCACCCGAGATGGCGTCGTCGCCCGAGCCGCCGTGGATGAAGTCGGTGTCCCAGCCTCCGAAGATCACGTCGTTGGCGTGCAGCGGTGTCGCGTGCACGTCGAACACGTCGCCGTTGGCCGCGAACGGCGTGAGGTCGACCCGCTTGGTGAGCTGTCCGGTCGGGAACAGCGTGGCGACCTGGACCCGCCCCGGTGTGGTGATCTCGACCTGCACGCTCGCGGTGGTGATGCCGTTGAGCGGTTCGGTGGTGCCGTTGCGGCTCGTGAAGATGCGGCCGTCGTCACCGAGGATGCCGTCGACACCGGTACCGCCCGAGATCCAGTCGTGACCCCAGCCGCCGATGAGATCATCGTCGCCCGCGTCGCCGTAGATGACGTCGTTGCCGCGACCCGCATAGACGGTGTCGTCGCCGGACTCGCCGTGGATCTCGTCGGCGCCGCCGATGTCGTTCGCGAGCGCCCCGGCCGCGAAGTCGGGGCCGCCCGGCGTGTAGTCGAGCATCACGACGGCGCGGGGGACGAGGCGCATCTCACCGACGCCGGCGTAGTTGTCGTACGTGAACGTACGGTACTGCGTCGATCCGCCGGCCACGGCCGCCACGAGCCGGAGGATGCGTCCGTTGTCGCCCACGATGTTGTCGGAGTCGCGGCCGTGCAGGGCGGTGTCGTCGTTGCGCCCGACGTCGGTGCCCGCGCCGCCGAAGATGATGTCGCCGGCGTCCGGCCGCCGATCGGGCGTGACGAGCGAGAAGAGATCCGAGCTGCCGCCGATGATGTCGTCGCGGCCGAGGTTGCCGAAGATGACGTCGGAGCCGCCGCCGCCCTCGATGTAGTCGTCGCCGTCGCTCGCCGCCTCGACCGACGGGTCGAGGACGAGGTCTCCGGCGGGGTTGCGCGACGCGCCCACCGACTCGTCGATCGATCCGTCGCCCTGGATCCGGTCATCCCCGAGCTGCCCGAAGATCGTGTCGTCGTGGGCGCCACCCGCGATGTCGTCCGCCCCGTAGCGCGCGCCGGGCGTGGCGGTGTCGTGGTCGAGCAGGGTGATGCGGAAGTCGCTCCACGCGGTCGGACCTGCCGGGTCGTTCTGCCATGTCGTCGTGACGAGCGCGGAGCCCGCGGTCGCAGCATCCGTGCTGTAGATCTGTCCGCCGCTGAGCACGCGGAACCGCGGGTTCGTGTGGTTGCCGAAGGTCTCCGAGCGATCGAGCGAGACGTTGTCGCCGAAGATCAGGTCGCGGTCGGAGCCGCCGTCGATGCGGTCCGCGCCGCTACCGCCGATGAGGAGGTCGTCGCCGGCCTCGCCGCGGATCGTGTCGCCGGCGCCGAGGGCGTTGTCGGTGATGGAGACGGTGATCACCTGGAGCGCGCCTGCGCGCACGGCGAGCAGCAAGAGGCCGTGGTCGCCCAGGACGATGTCCGCCCCCGCACCCGCGGTGACGACGTCGGCGGCGGCGCCACCGAGCACCAGGTCGATGCCGGAGCCCGACGTGATGACGTCGGCCCCGCCGATCGCCGGATCGGTCGTCTCGATGCGGCCGGCGGGAAGCGGCACGCCGCTCCACAGCGCGGTGGCGGGTCCGGCGTCGGCGGTGAAGCGGCCGTTGTCGCCGATGACGATGTTGCGCCCGTCCGACACGGCGATGGTGTCGCCGCCGGCGCCGGCGATGACCAGGTCGTCGCCGCGGCCGGTCGTGATGATGTCCGAGCCGCCGAAGGAGGGGTCGATCGACCACACGCGGTCGATGTCGGCGGGCGCGCCATCGAGCGCCCAGTCGATGGAGGCGTGGTCGCCGACCACGATGCCGGTGCTGTCGGATGCGAGGGGCGTCTCACCGCGGTTCGTGATGACCGTGTCGCCGGCGGCGCCGCCCAGCACGATGTCGGCGCCGAGCCCGGTGGTCACGACGTCGGCACCCCCGATCGTCGGGTCCACCGTGGTGAGGAAGCCGAGCGGACGCACGGCGCCGTCAGTGAAGTCGCCGATGCCGCCGTGGCCGGATTGTGCGACGACGACGCCGGACGCGTCGACCCAGCGCACGACGCCGCGATCGCCGAACACGATGTCGCCACCCGTTCCGCCGTGGAGCGTGTCGGCTCCGATGCCGCCGAAGATGACGAGCGGCAGCGTCGACGCGTGCGCGTTGACCACATCGTCGTCCGTCGTCCCTGCGGGAAGGATCGCACCGGACGCGGGCATCACGGCCGTGACGGTCGTGGACCGGGTGACCTCGACCACCACGTGGGCGGCCGAGCCGTCGCGCTGCACCGTGGTGGCGAAGGTCAGGACCCCGCCGCTCTCGGCGATCTCGGACGCGGCCAGCTGACGACCGTTGACCCACACCCGGTATGCGACCAGATCGCCGGTGGCGCCGAGCGCGAAGGCGCCGCTCGACTGCACCGCCCACGTCGTCAGGTGGAGCAGCACGGTCACGATGTCACCGGGCAGCAGCGCGTCGAACAGACCCGCGGTGTCGAGGCGCGACGACACCACGTACAGCGCCGGGTCGATCGTCGTGGTGACGCCCCCGCGCGTGACGGCGATGCCGGCGACGACGTCGGCTCGCAGCGGCTCGTCGCCGTCGTCGAGGTCGGTGCCGAGGCCGATCACGTTGTCGTTCGGGCCCTGCGTGTTGAGCACGAAGAAGTCGTCCTCGGCCGCCGACAGGTTCACCGTGACGGTGTCGTCGCCGAGCCCGGTGTTGAGCCACGTCGTGGTGCGCACCCCGGCGCGCACGTGCGTGCCGTCGATCGCGATCGTGTCGGCGAAGCCGCTGGACCAGATACGGATGCCGTCCGCGAACGTGCCTGCCGCGGCGGCGCGCCACGAGATCCCGGCGGGCGCGAGCCCGGTGACGAAGATCTCGCCGGTCGGGGCGAGCGCTGCGTCGCGCGCCATCGCGGCGGCGGCAGCATCCGTGATCAGCACGTTCGCGTCGCCCGCGGCCGCGCCCTCGTCGCTGAGGAGCAGCGTGTGGCGGCCCGCGCCGAGGTCGAGGTTGAGCGTGCCCTGCACGAGGTCGAGGTCGCCGGCGAGGAATTGCGGCTTCTGGTCGATCCCCACGTCGGCGCGAGAGGAGATGTAGACGCGGTCGTCGCCGAGCCCGAACGAGACGTTGGTGATCGGCAGCGTGCCGCGGATGTTGAGCACGTCGCTGCCCGCGCCGAGCGCGAGGTTGAGCGTCTCGAGCCCGGCGTAGCGGATGCCCGCCTGGGCGGAGGCATCCGTCGCCGGAGCGGTGACTGCGGCGCCGAGAGCCGACAGGTGGATCGTGATGGCGTTGGCCGGGTTCTCGTTGACCTCACCGCGGAAGCCGATCACGTAGGTGCCTCCGACGAGCCACACGTAGACGCTCGCGGCGCAGCGGGTGCGATCCTGTTCGCCGCAGCTCATCGCGACGCCCGGATCGGCGCCGACGGTCTGCGGGTGCAGGAGCGACTGCAGAGCCGAGCGGACGATCTCGGCCGACGTGCCCGCCGCGAAGGTGATCGCGCCGATGCCGGTGGCGGCTCCGCCCTGCACCTGCGACAGCATGATCGTGAACGAACCGCCCCGCGGCGTGACCGAGTAGAGACGGTCGAGCGGGCGGCCGACTGCGTCGAGGGCGGTGCGCGGAGTCATGTCGAGACCGGTGAGCGTGTCCTGCGTCAGCCAGCCGAGGTTGGCGTTCGTGTCGCTCGCGTCGCTCAGGTTCGCGACATCCGTCCCGACGCCGCCGTCGAGCACCAGCAGAGCTGCCAGCAGATCCAGGACACCGGATGCTGTGCCCACCGCGAACGTGTCATGGTCGGTGTTTCCGTACAGCGGGGCGGCGGCGCTCGACGGGCCGCCGATCACCCGGGTGTGGCCGTCGATCGTGCGGATCGTGAGGAGGTCGTCGCCCGGGCCGGCGTCGACCGTCGTCGTGCCGGCGTGGGTCGTCTCGATCGTGAACCGATCGTCGCCGTATCCGAGGCGGATGGTGAGGTCCTCGAACTCGGCGTAGCGGATGCCGCCGAGCACCGGGCGTCCGGCGAGGGAGTAGTCGCCCGCCATGCCGAGGCCGGTGATGCGGTCGCGGGTGAGGACGCCGGTGTCGCTCGCGGGGCTGTCCTCGTTGTGGACGACCAGGACGTCCACCTGCGCCGACTCGATCGCTTCCCCGGTGCTCGCGGTGATCGGAGTCGGGTGGCCCGAGCTCTCGCCGGGCAGCACGATGGGCAGGTAGTCGTCGAGCTCGAGCGACACCGGCGGGTTGGGGTCGTCACCGCCCGACACGTACAGCGGACCCTGGATGAGGTGCACGCGGCGGGCCGCGTCGGCGAACTCCTGCACGTCGTCGCCGTCGACCCGCGCATCGTCGAGCGCCCGCACGGTGATGACGACCGCCGAGGCCCAGTTCGCCGCGGTGAAGGCGAGGGTGAGCGACGACACCCAGGCGCTGCCGTTCCAGATCTCCAGCTGGCGCTCGTGGCAGCCGTTCGGCAGCCCGCAGTCGGCGCCGCCGATGTCGAGTGTGAAAGAGGCGATGGCGCCGAGCGTCACCCTCACCGTCTCACCGGCGGCGGGGGCCTTCGTGAGACGCACGGTGTACGACACGGTCGCCCCGAACTGCCCGCTCGTCGCGCCCTCGACGAGGCGGAGGTCGCCGCCGATGGGGGTGATCACGACGCCGGCCGTGTCGCCGTCGTGCACGAGCACGCTGACGCGGTCGACGACGGTGCCGGCGAGCTCGGCCACGTACACCCGCCCACCGACCACGAGGCCGGAGCCCCACGGGTCCAGGACGGTGATCGTGGTGGCGGTGTTGCTCGCGATCGTGCGGTACGCCGCCGTGCCGTTCGCGTCGACCAGCCGCAGCAGCGACCCGCTCAGCCCACCCGCGGCGGTCGGCAGCGTGACACCCGAGAGTGTCACCGTGCGGCGGTCGGCCGAGATCGCGGCGACCGTGCCGACGAGCTCGGTCTCGGTGAGCGGCGCGGCGTACCCGACGACGGTGAATGAGGCGCCCGCGCCGGGGGCGGCATCCCATTCGCCCTCGATCTGGATCGTCGTGACGGTGTTGTCCCAGATGCGGCGCACCTGGCCGGCGGCGGGCCCGCTCGTGATCGTGATGAGGTGGCCCTTCAGCGAGCCCGCGGTGGCGGCGAGGCCGGAGAAGGCGAACTCGTTCGCGAGGCCCGCGGCGCCGGCGACGATACCGGTGCGGCGATCGCTCGACACGATCACGGCGGTGATGGCCTGGACGTGCTGGCCCTCGACGGCGGTGTCGTCGATCGCACGCACGTGCAGGGTGCGCGCACCCGCGGCGGTGGACACCAGGTCGAGCGTGGCGAGCCATGTGGCTCCGTCGGTCGAGAGGAGCAGGCCGGTCGGCGCGGAGACGCGGACGGTCGCGGAACCCTGAGGTGCCGAGGTGAGACGCACCTGGTAGGTCGCCGTCGTGCCGCCGGTGCCGGCGGCGTCGACCGGTTCGACGACCCGGATGCCGCCGTCCGGGAGCACGATCGGCACCTCGGGGGCGTCGTCGTCGATGACGCGGACGAACGTGGTCGCGACGAGGGCTCCGCTGTACTCGGCGCCGACGACGATCGCATCGATGGGCGCGAGGCTCTCGCCCTCGGCGGACAGGTCGCCGAGGGCGCGCACGAAGACCGTGCGCTGTGCGGCGTCGCCGATGGTGAGGGTGACGGACGTGCTCCAGGTGGAGCCGTCGAGCGAGAGCTCGATGGCCCGGGCGCGGCTCGTCGAGGTCGGGTCGACGGCAGGAGCCGACAGCGTCACAGAGACCGCGACGCTCGGGGCGCGGGTGAGCCGCACGGTCACCGCGCCCGGCGCACCGCCCTCGGCGAGGACGAGCGAGCCGCCCACGGGTGCGACCACGACGGTCGGCTCGTCGTCGTCCATGATCTCGGTGGAGATGCCGTCCACGGGCAGCAGCGCCCAGGCGCTGTTGGCCAGCGTGCTCTCGACCTCGTGGCGGATGAGACCGGTGTGCCCGAGCAGATCGTTCGCCTGGACGGCCGGGGCGGCGCTGCCGACCTCGACACGGTCGGAGCCGAGTCCACCGAAGATCGACAGCTCGACCGCGGGGTTCGTCGACAGGACGTGGAAGACGTCGTCGCCTTCCATGCCGTAAATCGAGACCCGCTCGACGTTGACGAAGCGGATCACGCGGCCCGCGCCGTACACGCCGCCCGAGGTGATGACGAAGGTGTCGCCGAACTCGGTGCCGATGATCACCACGAGGTCGTAACCGGCGCCGCCGTCGATGTTCACTGGAGCGTTCGACGCGTACTGGATGAAGTTGCGCCCCTCACCGGCGTTGAGGGACGTCAGCTCGGACTCGCCCACGAACGAGCGGATCACGAACGTGTCGTCGCCCGCGTCGCCGTAGAGGTTGAGCGTCGCGACGTTGCGGAACACCTCGAAGGTGTCGTCGCCCGTGCCGCCGTAGACATTGGCCGTGAACGAGACGCCTCGCGTGAGCTGTCCGCGCGTGGAGGAGAAGAAGGCGGATGCCGGGAACTCGGCGTCCTGCACGTAGGCGGTGTAGAGCTGGCCGAAGCGGAAGCGGTCGTTGCCGGACCCGCCGTTGACGGTGAGCACCGAGGCCGTGTCGTCGAAGGCGAAGGTGTCGTCGCCGGTGAGCCCGTTGACGATGACGCCGCCGGTCATCTCGGTGCCGTAGGTGACCCTTTCGGCCGTGCCGAACTGCCCGGACGTCGCACCGGGCTGCGACAGCGCCGCGATGAGTGCGCGGGTCGCGTTGCGGCGGAACAGGAACGTGTCGTCGAGCGAGGAGCCGTTGACGATGAGGACGTTGGTGCCGCCGTCCGCGACGTCGAGCGTGTTGATGCGGATGTTGCCCACGCCGAACAGGTCGATGACGGAGTAGTCGGAGTGCGCGCCGCCGTCGAGGTTGAGCACCTGTCCGTCCATCGGGTTCACCCCGACGGGGCCGGGGGTCGCGTTGACCAGCAGCCAGTCGGCGCCGTTCTCGCCGAGGACGGTCGTCGGGCCGGACAGTCCCTCGATGAACACGCGGTCGTCGCCGTCCGCCGCCCGGACGGTCGTCGCCGCCGCGTGGGTCGAGTCGACGTTGAGCACGTCGGATCCCGAGCCGAGCGTCACGTCGAGGGACTCGAAGGCGGCGTAGTCGATGCGTCCGTCGGTCATGGCGAAGGTGCTCGTGGTGACGGATGCACCGGCCGGCACGAGCGGGTGTCCGGCGACGCCGGCGATCGTGAGCAGACGCGTCCAGCCGGCGGCGCCCGCGAGCGCTCCGGTCCAGGCGACCGTCCAGCGAGCGCCGGCCTTCGTGACGACGACGTTGCCGGCGCCCACGAGAGCCGCGAGCGCCGCCTGAACCTGTGCGGCCGTCGCGTCGAAGGCGAGCTGCGCCGTCGTGCCGACGCCGGCGACGGTGAGGGCGAACCGGCCGTCGATCGCCCCGGCGACGGTGACCACCTGCACGAGGCTGGGCCGCGGCATCCCTCCGGTCATCCCGAGTCCCGCCACCGACGTGCCGGTGACGACGCCGATGCGGTCGAGCACGGTCGCGGCGTCGTCCAGGTACAGCGTGTCGGTGCCGGAGCCGCCCGAGATGGTGAGCGGCGCGGTGATGCCGGTGAGGACGCCGCCGATGCCGGTGAGGGTCGAGCTCACCCGGACGGTGTCTCCGCCCTCGCCGGTGCTGAGGGTGGTGGCGCCGGCGACGGTCCGCACGATGACGGTGTCGGCGCCGTTCCAGGTGGTCAAAGTCGTGCTGCCGGCGTGAGTGGAGTGGATCGTGAAGGTGTCGCCGCCGGATCCGAGGTCGATCGCGAGCGATTCGACGCCAGAGTAGGTGATCCCGGCGGCCATCCCGAGGCCGGTGATGCGGTCGGACGTCAGCTCGCCCGTGTTCGCCGCGGTGTCGCCGGTGTCGTCCACGGCGAGGACGTCGGCGCCCGCGATCGCGCCCGGGCCGGTACCGCCCGAGACGACCAGGAGAGCGCTGATTGCGTTGACGTTCCCGCCGCTGTTCGTCCAGGCCGCGTTCGTGGTGCCAGAGGCCGCCGCCTGAGAGCCGACGGCGACCCGATCGGTGTGCTCACCGGTGAAGATGCGGTGCTCGACCTGGATGGCGCGCACGGCGACGCGGTCGCCGCCGGCGAGCGTGCGGATCTCGACGAGCTCGACCCCCGAGTGCGTGATCGTGCCGAGGGTCGTCATCAGCCCGGCGTCGCTGAATGCGATACGGCGGATGCGGTTCGGCTGCGTACCCGCAGGCGGCGCTGCCACCACATCGACGATGAGGTCGTCCGGGGCGGTCGAGCCCCAGATCTCGAGGCGGTCCGAACCGGAGGTGTCGACGACGTGCACGGCCATGCCGGTCGAGCGGGTGAGCTCGATGCGCACCAGGTCGGCGCCGGGGCCGGCGTCGAGGTAGGCGGTCCCGGTCCAGGGGTTCGCGGTGCGGGCGATGCCGCCGACCGTGACCGTACCGTCGGCGTCGCCGACGAGGATGGCCGTCGCGCCGCCCCCGGCGGACGTCAGGCGAGCGATCTCGAAGATGCCCTTCAGGTCTTCGGCGATCGACCCGATGCCGAAGTCGGTGCCGACCGCGAGCCCGACCACGAAGAGGTTGCCGTAGAGGCCGAAGTCCCCGGTGGCGAACGACTCGACGAGGGTGTCGCTGCCGCCGTCGTCGAAGAACTGATCCTGCCCGAGGCCGCCCGTCACCGTGTCGTCGCCGGCGCCGGAGTCGAGCACGTCGTCGAATCCCGACCCGACGAGGACGTCGTTCTCCGTGCCGCCGCGGAGGGTGAGGGCGAGCTGGTTCGCCGTGACACCCGCGGCCGAGATCGAGTCCGCCCCGCCGCGGCCCTCGATGACGAGCGCATCGCCCTGGCCGCGCACGCCGCCGGAGATCCACACCGCGTAGGCGGCACCCGAGGTGCGCGACACGGTGGTCTGGCCGCTGTCGGTCGCGACGACGAACGTGTCGCCGGCGGTGTTCGAGCCGCGGACCGTCACGATGTCCGTGCTGCCGGTGCCGAGAGCGACATCGACGCGGGTGAGGCCTGAGGCGTTGCCCGTGACGTCGTCGAGGGTGATCTGATCCGCTCCCGCGCCCGCGTCGACGATGAGGCGCTCGATCCCCGACGTCGTCTTGACGACGCCGGCGAGGTCGAGGCTCAGCGTGCTCGAGGCCGGGTTCCCGACCGTCAGCAGGTCGGCGCCGCCGCTCAGCGAAAGGGTCAGGGAGTCGGTGCCGGAACCTCCGATCACGACCTGCGCGTCGCCGGAGGTGAACACCGCGACCGTCGCGATGATGGCGTCGTCACCGGCGCCGCCGTCGTAGCGACGGGCGAGCCCCGACAGCGTGTCGTTGTCGCCTCCGCCGTTGAGGATGTCCGTGATGCTGCTGCCGAACAGCTGATCGCCGCCGTCGTCGCCGTTGAGCGTCACCGTGCCTGAGCCGGTGTGGCGCAGGATGTCGTTGCCCGAGCCGCCGTTGACCGTCGCGCTCGCCGAGCCGGTGACCGTGATGGTGTCGTTCTCGGAGCCGCCGCTGAGCACGCTGCCGGCACTGGAGCCCTGCAGGAGGATCGTGTCGTCGCCCGACCCGCCGTCGATCGTGACCGGCACCTGCACGCTGGGATCGATGACGAGGTGATCGACGCCGTCGCCGAAGCTGGCGTGGATGCGCTGGACGTTCGCGTAGGTGCGGGAGTGTCCGAAGGCGGTGATGCGGATCGTCGCCAGGCCGTTCTGCAGGCTGCCGATCTGCTCGATGAACACCGTCTCGTTCGTCACCGAGGTCGCGACGTTCCTCGCGGTGCGCTGCGGGCTGCCGCCCACGTTGACGTAGAGGTCGCGGTCGGTCGAACGCCAGGCCCGCAGGTCGTGGTACGGATCCGGATTGCCCGTCGTGCCGTTGCTCGCGAGGTAGGGCACGACCGGGAACGACACGCTCCCGATGGTGAAGGTGTCGCTGCGCGAGTACCACGTGCCGAGCACCTTGAACCGCACCGTGATGCGGAAGCGCAGGGGCACTTCGCCGAACCCGTCTCCGTCGCTGTCGACGCCGTCGCGGGAGTCGGCGGACACCGACAGGTCGAGACCGACGCCGAGGCTGATCTCGAAGATCTTGAAGTCGAAGTACACCTCGACGCTCGCGCCACCGCCGATGAACAGCGTGTACCAGACGATGCCGTCCTGCTCGTGCGTGAGGAACGACACCTCGAGGTGGAACTCGCCGCGGATGCCCATGAACGAGCCGCCGAGCTGCATGCGGCCCGACAGCTTCAGGCTGAAGTTGCCGTCCGAGTTCAGGAAGATCGAGCCGGAGAGGTCGGCGATGAAGAAGTTGAGCGTCGCGTACGCGTCGAGATACCAGTCGCCGGAGGAGTAGGTCGTGTCCGTCGCACTCGTCTTGCCGACCTCGATCGTGAAGCCCGCGTCGAAGCTGAACAGCCTCAGGAGTGTCACCGAGCCGGTGAGCTGAAGCTTGAAGCCCGGGTCGACGCCGTTCCGCCGCTCGCCGACGGTGTTGATGCGCAGCTCGCCGCTCGCGCTGATGCTGAAGACGAAGGCATCGGCCGAGGCGCTGACGGCGACCGCCATCACGAAGCCGTCGTCGTAGACACCTGCCCGGCCGCTGGCGCGGAACGTGAGTCCGGCGAGGTCGAAGTCGACCCCGAAGGACATCTCGAACGCGCCTGCCGCGATGCGGATCTCGGCGAAGCCGGAACCGCGGGCGAAGCCGAGGAAGTCGATCGCGCCGTCGAGGCGCAGGAGGAATCCGGGCGCGACGCTCGTCGAGCCGATCATCTTCGCGGAGCCGGTGGTGTTCAGCTGGATGACGGCGCTCGCCGAGAAGCCGATGCCGATGTCCTCGCCGAAGCCGACGTCGAGAGCGATGGCGAACCGGGCGACGACACCCTGGGCGGTGATGGAGAACCCGGAGTCCACGATCGTGAGCTCGCCGAACGGATCGAGGGCGGCGCGCCCGTTGACGAGGAGCGACAGTTCGGACGCGCTGATCGTGAGCACCACGTGCCCGGTGATCTCGAGCACGTTCAGGACCTTGAGCGACCCGTACATCTCGAGGCGGAAGCCGGCGATGACGTTGATCGTCTGGTTCTCGACGAGGAGCCGATCCTGCGCGTCGCGGGCGAAGCCGCCGAACACCGGGCTGCCGTTCACGCTCTCGGTCTCGACCACGAAGGTGCGGATCTGCCGCGCGTGGGAGAACGTGTTGATCTCGAGGAGGAACTGGCCGTTCAGCGACATGCCGGGGATCGAGTTCACCCCGAGCGTCAGCTGCACGCGCCCCACCACGCCGGTCTGCGCGCCCACGTACACGGCGAGGTTCAGCGCGCCGGTGAGCGACCCGAGGTAGGGGATGGTCGTGCCGACCATCCCGTCGACCTTGAGGTAGGCCGTACCCGTCGGGTCGATCGCCGCCGTGATGCCGATGAAGCCGGTGAGCGTGAACGCGCCGCCGATCGTCAGTTCGGCCTGGATCGCCGCGACGACGTAGATGCTCGGCCCGGTCGCCGACGGGTCCGGCTGGCCGTCGATGCCCGGGGGAGCGGCCGGGATGTAGAACACCGGCGCCTGCCCCGGGAGCAGCAGCGGCAGGAACGCGTTGGGAACGACGAAGGTCTGATCGGCGAGGGTCGTGTTGAAGATGACGTTCACGGAGCCGGTCGCCGAGAAGAGCGCGCCGACGTTCGGGAGCCCGATTCCGACGCCGGTGGCGACACGGATGCTGCCGGCGACGCCGGGAAGCGGGCCGTCCGTCCGGACCATCAGCAGACCGGTGACCGAGCCGTACTCCAGCCTGGCCGAGCCGTAGCCGAACGACAGGTGCCCGGTCAGGAACATGTCCATCTTCGGCGCCGGCGGATCCAGCGAGATGTTCAGGTACACGCCGCCCTGCACGCGCATGAGCTCCGTGCCGCCGGGAGCGACGATCAGCTGGCCCACGATCTGGAACCCGAAGCTGAACGGCTGGAGGACGAACGTCTCGGTCAGGTCGGATCCTCCGGGACCGACGCCCGGGAGCGTGATGATCTCGGTCTTGACCTCGTTGGTGAGGTTGATGCGCAGCTGCGCGGAGCCGTCGAGGTGGATGCCGAACTGCTCCAGGAACTCGAAGTTCATCTCGACGGATGCGACGCCCCAGAACTGCGGGGTCGGGTGCATCGGGTTGGTCGTCTCGTCGCCGACGAGCAGCACGAAGCGTCCGGCTGTCGCGCCGAGGGTCCCGAGCTTGTAGACCTCGATCTGGCCGACGAACGTCAGCATGAACAGGTTGCGCGTCGTGTCGATCTCGAGGACGACCTCCGCGTGGATGTGCAGGAGCGGCTCCTCGAGGAAGTCGCCGGCCTGCAGCATGATGCCGCCGGAGAGCTCGATGAAGAACGACGTGCCCTGGACGATGAGCCGGAAGGTCTGCACGCCGCCGTCGGCAAGGTTGCCGGCCGTGTCGCGCCAGGCGCCCGGCGCGAACGTCACGGAGACGGTGCCCGCGGTGAGATCAGCGCCGAGCGTGTACGAGTAGCGGGCGATCCCCTCTCCGAACTGCACGCCGGCGTAGCTCATCGCCTGCGTCCCGCCGCCGGAGATCGTCAGGTCGTCGGCACCCAGCGTGGTCGTGTCGACGGTGGCACCCGCAACGGGGGTGAGGCGCACTCCGATCCACGTCCGCGGCCGGATGACCGCGTCGGTGAGGTTCGCCTCCGCGGACGCGGCGCCGGGGTGGCTCGCGGCCGAGTAGATGACGCCCTGGGTGTTCTTCCACGTCCCGTCGACGAACGTCACGGTGATGTCGCCCGAGACGTGGCCGGAGAAGAAGTAGCGGTACGTCGTGCCGCTCACGAGGAGCGCCGCCCCGATCACGTCGAGCTCGGTCGTCCCGACCTTGACGACGATCTCGGAGTCGGCGTCGGTGATGGTCGCGCCGTCGACCAGCAGGCCGCCCAGGGTGTGGAACGTGATGTCGACCCAGCCGCGCTGCGCGAGCTCGCTGACGTCGAGCACCGAACCCGGTGTCGGGTCGATGAGCGCGGCGGTCGGGGCGGAGACCGTGAAGGTCTCGGTCTCGGCGGAGTTGAGCACGCCCCCGATATCGGCGAAGCTGCCGGCCCGGAACGTCATCGTGTAGGAGCCGACGACGAGGTTCGCCGTGAACGAGTAGCGGTAGGTGTCGCTCGTGCCCACGCGGACCGGGGCCGAGAGGATGATCAGGTTGCCGGCGGCGTCGCGGAACTCGAGCTCATCGCCGTTGATGGTCGAGTGGTCGATGCCGGAGCCGGAGGCGCCGCGGAAGCGGATCTCGAAGTACTTGAGGCCGTTGACGAGGTCGCGGCCGATCGTCGCACCGGCGATCTGGCGGACCGTCGCCTCGTTCGTGGTCGGCGTGGACGGGTTGTCGGGCACCGTCTGCACGACGTCACCGGTCGAGCCCACGACCTGGAAGGACTGGGTGATGGTCGTGCCGGCCGGAGGCCCGCGGTCCGGGTTCACAGTGAACGCCGTCAGGTCGAAGACCACGTCGACCCGGCCGGGGAGGAACGTGCCACGCAGGAGGAACCGCCAGGTGTTCCCGCCGAGCGGAACCACGCCCGTGATCTGCACACCGTTGGCTCCGGGCCCGGTGAGGACGAACTCGTCGCCGTCGACCGAGCCCGGGACGATCGCGTACGTGATGCCGCCGACCGAGACCGGCGGGATGAACGTCACGTCGAGGTAGGTGACCTGGCGGTCCGCCGCGGCGATCGTGACCGGCTGCGGGACCCCGGGCTGGGTGCCCGCGGACGGCTGCGCACCGGTGTAGGCCGTGGTGCCGTCGGGCAGCGTGTACGACCAGCCGCCGGCGAGGAACGTGACCACCACGTCGTCGCCGGCCCCGAGCGGCGAGGCGAGCTGATAGCGGACCCAGACGACCCCGTCTTCGATGGAGAGCAGGGTCCGCACTCCGAGGGTGACGGCCGTGCCGTTCACCTGCAGCGTGATCTCGGGCAGACCGGCGATCAGCGTGGCGGTGTCGATGAGCAGCCCGGTCGGAACCGCGAACGGGACGTCGATGTAGTCGCGCTGCGGCGCCGTATACGCAGCATCCGGAGTCGGTGTCACCGTGCTGGTGTACGCGACCTGCGCCGTCGCGACCGTGACGGACGACGTCGAGGCGGCGGCCGACTCGCGCTCGACCACGACCGGCACGATGAACTCCAGCCCACCTGTCCCCGCCCGGATCGCGCGCGAGGTGTCTCGCACGACGGTCCAGCCCGCGGCGGACGCGGTGAAGACCAGCGCGTCGAGGCGGCTGATCACGGATGCCGCATCCACCGTGTAGCCGGACGGGAGGCCCGCGCCCGCAGCATCCGGGAATGTCAGCGTGATCTCCGCACTCCACGCGAGCGCCGGCGTGGGGGCCGTGACGGAGGTGGCTGTGGGCGCGACGGATGCGAGGTAGGACCAGCCGCCGGCGAGGCGGTTCAGCTGCACCGACAGTCCGGCCTCGTACTGACCTGTGAGCCAGAACCGGAAGCGGAGCTTGCCGGCGGGCGCGCTGGTGAGTTGCACGGGCGCACGGAGGGCGTCGAGCACCACCGTGCCCAGGCCCTCGCCGAAGAGTTCGAACTCGGGGGCCAGGTCGAGGATCGACGCGATGTCGAGGTTGCGCCCGTTCACCGCGGCGTCGAAGTCGACGTCGATGTACGCCGTGGGAGTGACCGTGAGCGTCTGCCCGGGTTGCGCGCCCGCGGACACGGTTCCGCGGTACCCGAGCTGGCTCGCGGTGAGCGCAGCCGTCAGCGCGCCGCTGCCGACGGCGGTGACGATGACGGGGATGCGGAACTCGCCGGGAGTCCCCGTCGCGGTGATCGGCGCGGAAGCGTCCCGCGTGAGCGCCCAGCCGGTGCCGCCGAACGTCAGCCCGGCGAGCCGGCTGATCACCGA
The DNA here is from genome assembly GCF_042793475.1 of Microbacterium sp. NPDC056569. Classification (NCBI taxonomy): domain Bacteria; kingdom Bacillati; phylum Actinomycetota; class Actinomycetes; order Micrococcales; family Microbacteriaceae; genus Microbacterium; species Microbacterium sp. NPDC056569. The sequence continues at coordinate 208,117 of NZ_JBHTUV010000005.1, forward strand.
GTCCGGGTCGACCGTGAAGCCCGCGGGCAGACCGAGCTCGCCGCCGACCGGGAAGAGGATGCCCACGCTGCCCGCACCCGTCTCCGTCGGCTCGTCCGTGACGGTGAGCGCCCCGGTGAGCGTGAACAGGTACGACCAGCTGCCCGAGAGGAAGGTGAGGTTGACCGCCCCCGTGGTCGCGAAGCGCCCGGTCAGCCAGTAGCGGTAGGTGAGGGTGGTCGCGGTGGTGTCGATGAGCTGCGGCGGCTGCGTGCCGTCCAGCTGGATCGTGCCGAGGCCCGGCCCCGACAGCTGGAACTCGGCGGCGAGGTCGGTGATGGACACCGGGTCGATGGTGAAGAGCGTCGGCTTCGTGAAGGTGACGGTGATCCAGGCCCGGCCGTTCACGACGTTGATGTCCACCGACGCGCCCGGTGTCGGGTTCGTGATCACGGCGGTCGCGCCGGTCACGGTGAACGACAGCTGTGTGGCGATGCTGGAGGCGCCGACCGTCGTGCCGGCCGCCGTCGTCAGGTCGGCGTTCTTCACGGCGCCCGCGGCGAAGTGGATGACCCAGCGACCCATGCCGAGGTCGTCGGTGCCGATCGCGTAGCGGAAGCGGGTCGTGCCGCTGATCCGGACGGCCGCCGCGAGCAGCTCCGCGTCCGAGATCTCGGCGACCTCGACCCCTTCGGTATCGGCCAGGGAGGCGCGGGTGAGGACGTCGACGCGCGCGCCGTCGAGCATGTAGAAGGCGCCGGTGCTGTCGACCTGGAGCTCTGCCAGCGTCATGCCGCCTGCGGTGGTCACCGCCAGGATCGGCACCGGCCGCGTGAAGGTGAACACCCGCGGCGGGTCGGACCCGCGCGTGAGGGTGAACTTCACCTGGTCGGTCAGAATGCTCGCGAGGTCGAGGCTCGCACCGGGGGCCGGGGTGTAGGAGATGTCGAGGTACTTCGTCGAGCCGGCCGCGCCGTTGACGACGCCGACGTCGATCGTGCCGCCGTTCGTCGTGGGGCCGCCGAGATCGATCACCGGCGGCGTGCCGGTCGCGATCGGGTCCGCGCCCTCGACCACGTCGAACGCCACCTCGTTGCCGGACGAGTCGCGGAAGCCCATCTTGAGCTTCCCGTAGATGGTGAGCAGACGCACCTGGTCGGGGAAGTCCGCGAGGAAGAGCACCGTCGCATCGCCGTTGGCGATCTTCGACAGATCGGCGTAGAGGCGGCCGCTGATGGAGATGTTGTCCTGCGCGAAGTTCAGCTTGCCGATGATGAGGATCTTGCCGTCGGTCGAGATCTTGACGATCACCTGGCCGTTGAAGACCGCCTGCGACGTGAAGATCGAGTAGATGCGGGCGGACCCCGTGATCACCATCGGCGAGGTGAACGCCGCGGCGAACCCGCTCTGGCCCGGGGTGGTCGAGATCGTCTTGGCCTGGAGGGCCACCTGGTTCTGCAGCGACAGCAGCCACTCCGCCGCCGAGAGCACCGTGGGCAGCTGGAACGCCGACGAGCGCAGGGCGAACGGATCCTCGATCGAGGGCAGCGTCTTGAAGAACTCCACGCCGGCGGCGAAGTCATTGAGCACCAGGCCGATCTGGGGCACCAGCATGATGCCGCCCGGGATGTTCGCGGTGATGTAGACCTGCAGCGGCCCGAGCTCGGACAGGCCGAGCCGCAGGCCGAACCCGGCGAGGCCGGCGATCGAGATCGTCCCCTCGAGGCCCAGGTAGAAGACCCGCTGGTGCACCGGGGTCGTCGTGTCGAAGACGCCGATGATCGAGTAGTTCGAGTCGAGTTTGAGGATGCCGCCGACCAGGCCCGCCGACACCTCGCCGCCGAACATCCTGCCCTTGACGGTGACGCCGATGGAGTCGATGCCGATGATCGGGAAGGCGCCGTCGAGCAGCAGCGACGGCTGGATGCGGATGCCCTGGATGGCGCCGGTGATCTGCAGGCCCTGCAGCCCCTGGATGCCGGTGACGCTCGCCGACAGGATGAGGACGAAGTCGCCCGGACGGTTCTCGACGTCGTCCCACTGGATGCCGATCGCATCGATGCGCACCGGGAGGAAGGCCGGCCACTTGAAGGAGTCGCCGGTGGCCGAGCCGACCGAGAGGAACACGCCGAAGCCCGGCAGCGCCTTGAACGACCCGTCGCCGGTGATCGCGAAGTTGCGGCCCTCGCCCGCGATGACGAGCGAGCCGATGGTGACCTTCGCGCCCACGGCCTGCAGCTGGACCATGTACTCGGAGCCCTCCGCGCCCGTGTCCAGGCGGAAGTCACGGGCCGTCAGGGTGACGTAGGTGCCGAGGCGGATCTCCAGCGTGTCGACCGTGAGCTGGAACGAGTCGACCCGGCCGCCCGAGAACGTGAGCGCGATGCGGAACGCCTCGTCATCGGGCGAGCCGTCGGCTCTGCGATCGTCGGCGGTCAGGCGGTCGGTCAGCGTGGCACCGTACGCGCGGCCGGGGAAGAGCTTGGCGCCGCCGGTCGCGACGTAGATCTGGCCCGTGAAGCCGGCGGTCTCGGAGCTGGGCGCGCCGGCCGGCGGGAAGCGGACCTCGAGGCCGGAGACACCGACGCGGATGTCGTCGAGCTCCAGGATTCCGCCGAGCGTGATCTTGCGGTCGACTGCGGTGGGCGCGAGCGCGTTGCCGGGATCCGGTGTGCCGCCCGTGGTCGGGGCGATGCCGTACGCCAGCTCGGCGGTACCGAGGCGGAAGCCGTTGCCGTAGACGGTGAGGCCGGGGATGAGCCCCGGCCCGAGCGTCACGTCGTTATTGGCGGTGATGTTCGAGGACGCGGCCGGGTTGTAGGGGCGCAGCGAGCCGGTGATCCCGAAGGACGGGAGGGTGATCGTGGCCGTGTTGATCTTGACGATCTCCTGGTCGATCGCCCCCTTCGGGTCGTACGCGATCTTGATGCCGGTCGCCTGGAGGCGCGCCACCCCGGGGATCTGCGCGTCGAGCGCGGCGACCTGCAGCCCCCACTTTCCGGTGAGGCGGATGTCGACGCTGCCGCCGAGGAGCCCGAACACGTCGACGGCGAGCTCGAACGAGCCCTGGATGCCGATGAGGTCGACCGTCACACCCGAGTTCGTCTGCACCGCCGATTGCTGCCCCGTGGTCGGGTTGCCGCCGAAGGCGAGCGAAGCCCGCTGGACGCCGACGACCACCGAGACCAGCACCTTTCCGTCGGCGAACCCGAAGCCGCCGAGGCCGATCGTCGGGCCCTGAAGGGTCAGCGGGCCGAGCGCGAGCGGACCGCCGGTCGTGATCTCGCCTGCCGCCGCGGGCGACACGGTGACCGACAGACTCTGCGTGCCCTGCGTCGGACCGCCCGACTGCACGAGAGCATCGCGATCGAGCACGATCGAGATCGTGCCGGTGCCGGTGAACAGGCCCAGCGTGTTGTTCGGGTTCTTGTCCTTGAGGAAGTACCGGTAGGTGACGCTCGTCGAGCCGGCGGCGGCGCCGGCGATCAGCAGCGGCGCTCCGACGATCGTGGGGCGCGACCCCGTCACCTCGAGGTCTCCGACCAGGCCGGTGATCGTGAAGGGCGCGACGGTCGCGTTCTCGATCGGTCCCTTGTCGATCGGATCGGCCGGGAGTGTGCCGCCTGCACCGTCGGGCTTCGGGAGGTTCGTGAAGGTGAGGTCGATGTAGCCCTGCGCGTTCAGCTGCGCGAGGCTGATGGTCGGCGTGGCGACGGACGCGACGGGCGCGGGCACGCCGCCGGGGGCGAGCGGCGCGAGCCGGAAGAACTGCTCCTGCTCGCCGACCAGCGATGCGCTTCCGGAGGTGACGCTGCCGTCGATGAACGTGATCGTCACGATCGCGGCGCCAGGCAGCGCCGGGCCGGTGATCGCGTAGTCCCAGGTGTTCGGCATCCCGGCGACCGCCACCGCCGTGCCGGGTGTCCAGGTTCCGGACGCGCCCGCGACGCTGATGGTGAACTCGGGGTCGACGTCGGTGACCGACGTCGCGAGGATCGTGCCGCTCGACGGCGTGAAGCGCACCCGGAGCGAGGTGATGCTGGAGCCGTTGAACACCGAGCCGCGGACCGGGTTGACCAGGTCCGCCGTCACCACCGGTGCCGGCTGCGAGCAGATCGGGCGCGGGTCCGCAGCGACGCAGGCGGTCTGCGCGACCGGCATCGCCGAGAGCATCGAGAACGCGGTGAGCTTGAAGTTCACGAGCTGGAAGCCGTTCACCGGCGAGATCGTGAAGCTCGCGAGCCCGCTCATGCTCGCGACGCTCGTGGCGCTGAAGCCCACGAAGACCGAGGCGTTCGACAGCGCGAGCGCCAGAGTCCCGTCGATCTGGCGGTTGATGCGCAGCGAGCCCCGGAGGCTCACCGTGTCGCCGGCGCGGATCTCCATGCCGGTCGCCGCGAAGCTGAACGCACCCGCGGCGACGGAGCCCGCGGCGATGGCGTTGGCACCGGTTCCGGTGGCGCTCGCGAAGACGAACGTCGTGGCGTCGGACGTGTTCACCTGGAATTGCACGGAGCCCACGATGTCGAGCCCGTCGAGCCCGAGCAGCGCGAGCTCACCGGTCGCCCGCAGCGCCCACCCCGTGACGTCCCGCTTGAAGTCGACCGAGGCGTTGCGGATCAGCACGCCCACCGCGGCGGGATTGAGGCCGCCGCCCGCGAGCTTCGACGGACCCGACCCGATGAAGATCTCGAGGCCCGACCCCGAGAACGCGTCACCGCTGATCGCGAACTGTCCCGCGCGGATCTCGAGCACGTCGCCGAAGCTGAAGTCGAGGTCTTGCACGATGAACTGGAAGACGGGCGCCGCGGGCACGTCGAGCGTGAGCGTCTCGCCGCCCACGACGATCGACTGCGTCACCTCCGCGCCCGTGGTGTTGACCGTGAAGCCCAGCGACGCCGACGCCGAGAAGCCGGGCACCGTGACCGCGGCCTTGCCCGTGATGATGCCCGCGATGCCTCCGGTCGTCGTCGTCCTGACCGGGCTGGTCGACGTCGTCGCGCCGGGGGAGAAGACGACGAAGAATCCCGAGCCCTCCACGATGCCGGGGTTGTCGCCTGCGGTGTCTTCTCCGGCGTCGAGGGTCACATTCGCGAGCGCGATCTTGCTGACCTGGTTCACGCCCGAGCCGATCCGCTCGAAGGCGAAGTCCGCGGTGATCGTGAGGGTCTCGGCGCCGTTCTGGATGCCGATCTCGATGTTGTCGGCGGCCACGCGGAGGAACGGCCCCTTCGGCAGCCGCAGCACCCGGACGTTGGCCTGCAGCGCGGCCTGGTTGCCGTTCGCGTTCCAGGTCACCGTGTACTGGTTGCCGGCGAGGGCGACCGTGACGCGATCGGTGGCGGCGTCCGAGTCGAGGAGCGCCTCGATCGCGGCATCGACGACGGATGCTGCGGCCCCGACCGCGATCGGAGCGCTGATCTCGCTCGCCTCGAGCACGCCGTCCTTGTCGGCGTCGATCGCGAGCGTGAAGGTGCCGCTCGGCGCCGAGACCGTGATGCTCTGCACCTCGGCGGACCCCGCCTTCCCGTCCGCCATCGTCGCGACGGAGACGCCGGCGAACTGGAACACCTCGTTGACGACGACACCCTGGCCGTTCGTGACGAGCGTGTTCAGCTGCAGCGTGAGGTCCGCCGTGATCGTCAGGGGCAGTCCCGGGGTCGTGACGCTGCCGGCGATCTCGCCCGCCATCCCGGTGGGGGTGATGATGAACGCGCCGCGTCCGTTCGCGAGGCGCACACCGACGTCGTCGGACGTCGACGCGAGGTCGGCTCCCGGGTCGCCGAGGAACAGCTCGACGTCCGTGAAGGCCATCCGAACGATCTTCGCGCCGGCGGCGGTCCTGGTCTGCTCGAAGACGGCGACGCCCTTCAGCGTCTGCCCCAGGATGCCGATCTCGGCCGGATCGCCCACGAGGCCGACCTGCACCCGGAGCGTGTTCTTCGGGATCGAGAACGCGACCGTGGATCCACCCACCTCGAGCGACGGGTTCGCGTCGGCGGTCGTGTTGTTGACCTGAACGATGACGTCCGCGTCCACGGTGACGCCGGGCAGTACGGCGGAGTTCAGCGTGATCCCGGCGATCAGCGCTCCGGCGATGCCGCTGCGGGTCACCTCGATGATCCCCGACGAGATGGTCGCGGTCACGTACGTGCGCGTGCCGTCGCCGAGTTCCAGCACCACATCCGACAGAGCGAGGATGATCCGGCCGCTCGGGGACTCCTTGGCGAAGGCGAAGTCGCCGGTGAGGCGCTGTCCCATCACCTCGAGCGAGATGTCGAGCCCCGCGACCTTGAGCCCCGCTGCGATCGTCGCGCCGTCGACGGAGCGGGCGCCGACGAGCGTGTTGATCTGCACCTCGAGCGTTCCGGAGAACGACACCCCGGGGATGAACAGGTCGACCGTCGCCTGGATGCGCCCGGCGATCCCGCCGGCGACAGCGCCGCTCTTGCCGACGATGTCGAAGGCGCCCGAGCCGTCGCGCACGACGACGACGTCGCGATCCGGCGTCCCCAGACGCAGTGAGACATTGGCGAATCGGATCTTCTGCGTCGTCACGTCGTCGGCTGTGCCCACGCTGCCGTCGGCCCCGATCGCGGTGGACTTCTCGAACGAGATGTCGGCCGTGAGCTGCTGACCCGCGATCGTCAGCGTCAGGCCGGTCACCCCGACCGTGAAGTACGGCCCGGCCGGCAGCTCGAGGGTGAGCGTCTCGCCGCCGACGAGGAACTCCTCATCCACAGCGACGGGGACGGCCTTGGTGCCGACGGTCCGGCGCATGTCGCTGATCTGCACGCCGACCGTCGCGATGGCCTGGATGCCGGGGCCGAGACGGATCGACGCCGTCGCCGTGATCGACGCACCGATGCCGGCGCTCGTCACGAGCACCAGAGCCGTTCCGCCGGTGAGCCGCATGCCGACGTCGTCCGCGACGTCGGCGGGGGAGTCGCCGGGGGTTCCGCCGTCGTCACCCACAAACAGAGCGACGTTCGTCGCGGCGATGCGCAGGATGTCCACGTCGTCGGAGGTGCCGGCGCGTCCGTCCGCCCCGCCGCCGCGCACCTGCTCGAACAGGAAGGTCCCCGACAGCGACTGACCGAACACGGTGACCCCGCCGGTCACCTCGACGCGCACGAATCGGCCGGCCGGAAGGTCGAGGCTCAGCGAGCCGAGCGTCGTCTTGACGGCGGTGGGCGCGGTGTTGATCTGCAGGCGGATCGCGAGGCCGGTGCCGAGCGAGAAGGGGATCGCGTCGAGGCCGACGAGGGCGATGTCCGCCGAGACGTCGACAGCCATGCCTGCGGAGGTCAGCAGGAACGCGCCGGTCCCGCCGGTGAGACGCAGCCCGACGTCGTCGGCGTCGCCGGCGCCCTTCGGGTCGCCCAGGAAGAGACGGACATCGGATGCCGTGACCTTGACGACGCGCGCGGCGCCGATGCCCGCCTGCTCGAAGGTGAAGTCGCCCGTGAGGGTCTGACCGGCGAGGTCCAGCGCCAGGTCGTTCACCGCAAGGGCGAAAGCCTTCGTGGCAGGACGGGTGTCGATCGTCAGCGTCATCGCGGCGGAGGCCGCCACTCCGGGAACCGTGAGCGCCACGGTGCCCGAGACCGAGCCGAACACTCCGGTCGCCCCGAGGGTGAGCGTTCCGGTCCCGCCCGTCAGCGTCAGGATGTCGGTCCCTCCGTCGCCGATCCGCAGGCCGACATCGGCGAGCCCGATCGTCGTCGTCGTTCCGGACCGCTCGAACGAGAAGTCGCCGGAGAGCGACTGACCCGCGATCGCGAGGGTGACGCCCGTACCGCTCACACGGACGGCGAGGTTGCCGGGGAGGTCGAGCGTCACCGTGCGTCCGCGGACGGTCACGGACTCGGTGACCGCGGTCGCGGACTGGTTCATCGCCAGGGCGAACGAGCCGGCGATCGTCACTCCCGACGGCAGCAGCGCGCCGAGGTCGAGCGTCCCACCCAGACGCATCGCCAGACCTGCGGGCGTCAGGACGATGATCCCCTCGACGCCGGTGAGGATCGCCGGATCGGATCCGAGCGCGACTTCGCCCCCGGCGACGGCGATGACGGTGCGCGCCGTCCCGCCGCTCGAGGTGGCCTGCTGGAACAGCAGATCCGCGGTGAGCGTCACGTCGCCGATCGCGACCGCGATGCCCTCGCCCGCGATCCGCAGGTACGGCCCGGCCTCCAGCCGGGTGTGGGGGGAGTCCGCGAGCACGACGGCCTGGGACCCTCGGTTGATCTCGAACCGGAGTGCGGATGCCGAGACCGTCACGCCGCCGCCGAGCGAGATGCTCGCGCCCTGGATGGCCAGGATGCCCGCGAGGCCCGCCGGACCGATCTGCAGCGCACCGGCGAGCGACAGCTCGCCGATCGGGGCGCCGAAGTCGGCGATCGCGGCGATCGCGATGTCGACGATCCTGACGCCGCCGACGGTGCGCTGCGAGAAACGGACCTCACCCTCGGTGAGGAGGAATCCGCCGATGTCGATGGTGATGTCCTCGCCGGCCACGGAGATCGAGCTCGCCGCCGGGTCGGTCGTGTCGAGCACAACCGAGAAGTCGCCGCTCACGAGGATCCCCGGAAGCGCCACCGCGAGGGTTCCGCTCACGCTGCCGGCGACGCCGGTGGCGCTGAGGACGAACTGGCCCTCGCCGCCGGTGAGCGACACGAAGTCCGTCGTGCCGTCGCCGAAACCGGCGCTCGCGTCCGCGATGGTGATCACCGTGGTGGCAGACGGGCCGCTTCCGGACTGGGTGAAGGTGAAGTCGCCCGAGAGCCGCTGCCCGGCGACGACGATCGCCACATCGGTGCCCTCGACGCGGAGGAAGGGGCCGGCGAGCAGGTCGAGCGCGACGGTGGTTCCGTCGAGCTGGAAGCTCTCGTCCACCTCGGGCCCGGAGTTGACCGCGACGGTGAACGCACCGCTGAACTGCACGGCGTCGCCGGGGACGAGGAACCGGACCGTCCCGCTGATGCGGCCGGCGAGCCCGGAGTCCCGCATGAGGAACACCGCGGAGCCGTCGGTCAGCCGGGCGCCCGCGGTCGCGGTGCCGAGCGACAGCGTCAGCGCCGACGCGATGATCACGGCGGTGCTCGGTGCCGGAGTGCCCGGGGGAGCGCTCGGCAGCACCGGCCCGCGCACCTGCGAGAAGACGAAGACGCCGGAGAGGGTCTGGCCCGCGATGGTGAGGGCCGCCGGGGTCGCCAGAGTGCCCACCTGGACGCGGAGCGAGGTGGCCGGCAGCACCACTCCGCCCACGGTGCGGGCCGACGTCGATGTGTTGAGCTGCAGGCCGATGTCGCCCGTCAGCTCGAAGTCGTCGCCCGCGTTGAGCGTCAGGTTAGCCACCAGGACTGTCGCGAGGCCCTGCGGCGTGAGTTCGAGCGTTCCGGCGGCGACGGTGGCGACGGCGACGCCGTCTCCGAGGCTGAGGGTGAGGGGCGCCCCGCCGTCGCGGGCCTCGGACCCGAAGCGGATGCGCAGTCCGCCGCCGGCGAGGGTCTCGAAGGCGAACGTGCCGGTGAGCTCCTGCCCGGCGACCGCGAGGGTGAGGTCGCCGACGACGAGCAGATGCGGCGCTCCCGCTGCGCCCTCCGCCACGGTGACGGCGTCGTCGCCCGTGCCGAGCACCTGCTCGGCGGTGGTCTCGTTGTAGGAGATCCACGCCGTGCCCGCGAGGGTGACGCCCGGGATGCCGACGAGCTCGACCGTCCCGGAGATCGCGACGACGCGGCTGCCGGTCGTGCCCTTGACGAACCCGTTCACGCCGGTGAGATACAGGCCCACGGCGAAGGGATTGCGGGCGTCGTCCTCGACGAACCCGGGGCCCTGCCCGACGAACACGGTGAGATCCGCCACCGCGAGCTCGGCCCCGCTGAAGTCGACGCTGCCGATGATCTCGACGAAGTCGCCGAGCTTGATCGAGCCCGACACCGCCAGCGCGATGAAGGCGCCGCCGGCGTCGGCGATCTCGTCGGCCGCGAAGACGAGCGGCACGTCCACGCCGCCGACCGTGATCGTCTGGTTGAGCGGCTGCGTGGTGCCGTTGTACCGGACCGCGACGGTGGCCTCGGCGTCCAGGCCGCCCGCGGCGGCCGCGATGGCCCCCGAGAAGCTGCCGACGATGCCACCGGTGGTGAGCAGGAACGCGCCACGACCGTCGACGATCTCGAGCCCCTCACCGCCTTCGGGCGTCAGCGCGACCGAGACGTCGCTGAACGCGATCGTCGTGGCGCCGGCCGAGCCGCGACTGAGGAGGAAGTTCCCCGAGAACGACGGGCCCCCCGCGACGCCCAGCACGCCGCGCGCGATGGCGACGTGCAGGAACGGACCCGCCGGGACGTCGATGCCGAGGTCGGCGCGGCGCACCGCCGCGATCGACGTGTTGACGGCGAACTCGATGTCGCCGCCGAGGGTGAGCCCGGCAGGGAGCGAGAAGATCCCGGTGACGCTGCCCGAGAAGCTCCCCGCGACGCCGCCGGCGGTCACGAGCAAGGCGCCCGACCAGCGGTGCGCGGCGGTGACGTTCACGAACGTCCCGAGCTGCAGCGTGAGGTCGGTGACCGCGAACGCGACCTCGCCGGTGGGCGAACGGCTGACGAGGACCCGAGCGGCGCCGAGCGACTGGCCCGCCACAGTGATGCTCGCGCCGGTCACCTCGACCTTGAGACCCGGCTGCACGACGACCTCGGCCGGACCGCCGGGGTCGAGGGTCACGGCGGCGAGCCCGGAGTTGACCTGCACCGCGACGTCACCGCTCACCGCGAGCCCCGGCACGGTGACCTCCAGCGTGGCGGCGAGCGAGCCCGCCATGCCGGCGCTCGTGACGCGGAACGAACCGTGGATGGCGGTGACGCTGACCAGGGGCGAGGTCGGCGTTCCGAACACGATTGTTCCGTCCGAGATGGTCAAGGTCAGCGCGGCGCCCTGCTTCACCACCTCGATGTCGCCGGCGAGGGTCTGGCCGGCGATGACGATCGAGACATCGTCGCCGACGACCCGGAGGTACCCGCTCGTGCCGCCCGCGGGAAGGTTCACCGCGACGGTGCCCGCTCCTACCCGGACGATCTCGTCGACCTCCGCGGCGGTCGTGTTGATCTCGACCGTGAGCGTCGCGGCGATGCTCACCCCGGGCACGCCGTTCAGGGACGCGGTCGCTGTGATCCGACCCGCCAGCCCGCCGCCGGACAGGAGCACGAAGACGGCCTCGCCGCCGCTGAGGGAGAGCGCCGCGGAACCCGCCGCGACCGAGACCGAGACGTTCGTCAGCGCGATCCGCGTGAGCACCGAGTCGTCCGCGCCGCCGGCGACCCCGTCCGCGCCGTAGGAGGTCGCGCGTTCGAACGCGGCGTCCGCACGGATCTGCTGCCCCAGCACCGTCAGCACGACACCGGTCCCGGCGATGCGCACGTACGGGCCGGGCGGCACATCGAGGGTCACCGTTCCGGCACCGACCTGCAGGGTGTCCGTCACCGCGAGTGTCGTCGTGTTGACGTGCAGCTCGAAACCACCGTCGATCGAGAACACCGAGCCGGACACCCCGACGGTGAGCTCGAGCGAGCCGGCCACGCCGTTCGGCGTGATCACGAACAACCCCGAGCCGTCGCTCACGGTGAGCGGGCCGAGCGCGAGTGCGACGTTCGCGACGCCGACCCGCACCACGGGGCCCCCCGCGCCCGCCACCTGCTCGAAGGTCACGTCGGCGCCGAGCGACTGGCCGAGCACCGTGATCGCCAGGTTCTCGCCCCCGACACGGAGCAGGCCACCCGGGAGGGTGTCCGACCACCCGGCGACGGTCTGCGCTGTGCCCGTCGTGTTGAAGGCGACGGTGACCGTGCCGGTCACGGCGATGTCGGCGACGCCGAATGCCACGGCGACCATGATCGCGCCGTAGACGCCCTCCGGTGCGAGCACGATCGTCGCTGTCGAACCGGGGCCGGATCCGGGCTGGCTGACCGTGAGCAGCGGTGACCCGCCGCCGAGCACGATGCGCGTGTTGCGGAGGGTGAGGGTCAGCGTACCGCCGTCGTCGACGACCTCGAGGTCGGTGGTGAGCGTCTGCCCGGCGATCGTGAGCGCGACCCCGGTGCCCGCGACCCGGACGTAGCCGGTCGCGCCGCCCGCCGGCAGTGCCAGCGTCAGAGTCTCGCCGCGGACGAGGAAGGTCTGGTCGGCAGCATCCGTCCCGGTGTTGAACTCGGCGGCGAGTCCGGCCGAGAAGGCGAGGCCCGGGACATCGAGGACGAGGTCGCCGGTGATGCGGCCGGCGAAGGCCGAGGAGGCGCCGGCGGACGACAACAGGATCAGCGCGCTTCCGTTCGACAGCACCAGCGCGTCACCCGCCAGCCGCAGCTCGACGTCCGTGGCGGCGATCCGCATGAGCGTCTTCGTCCCGTCCGGCACGCCGCCCGCGCCGAGCGGCGTCACGCGCTCGATCGCGACGTTCGCGCTGAGCGACTGCCCGAGCACCTCGAGCGTCAGGCCCCGTCCCTCGAACCGGAGGTACGGCCCGGCCGCGACGTCGAGCGTCGTGCTCGTCGTGCCGACGACCACCGACGCCTGGATCCTCGCGCCCGTGGTGTTGAGCACGAGCGACAGCTCGCCCTCGAGGCTCGCGTCGGCGCCGAGGCGCACCGAGATCGTGCCGTCGACCTGACCGGCGAACCCGGCCGCCGTGAGCACGAGGAGGCCGGACCCCGCGCTCAGCCGCACTCCCAGGTCGTCGTCGACAGCGGTGCCCGAGTCGCCCGGCGTGCCGCCGTCGTCGCCGAGGAAGAGCGCGACGTTCGAGAGTCCGATGATCGTGGTGGACACGCCGACGGTCGTCACGCGTTCGACCGCGATGTCGGCCCGGATCGTCTGACCAAGCAGCACGAGGTCGAGCCCTGAGAGAGCGACACGCAGATAGGGACCGGCGGGGAGCGACGCGCCTCCGACGGTGACGGTCGCCGCTGCGGTGTTGACCGCGAGCTCCGCGAGCACCGCGTTCACGCCGAGGGCGGCGATCGAGATCGTCGCGTCGAGCACGCCGGCGACGCCGCCCGGACGCACGACGAGGTCGCCGTGGATGCCCGTGACGGCGACGGCGTCGCCCAGCGAGATCGCGCCGTCGCTGACCGACAGGGCGAGATCGGTGCCGTCACGGCCGAACTCGAACGTGCCGCTCAGCGACTGACCGCCGAAAGCGAGCGTCGCCCCGCTGACGACGAACTCGGTGACCGCAGCATCCGTGGCGAAATCGACGAGCACTCCCGGCGCGGTGCTGCCGGGGATCTCGATGGTCTGCGTCACGGCGAGGCCGGTGTCGTTGACGCGCACGCTGGTCGTGCCGGTGAGCGTCACACCGGGCACCCCGATGACGCTGACCGTCCCGGTCGCGACCAGCGCGTGGCCTGCACCCATCTCGATGAGGCCGATCGTGGCATCCGTGAGGAGCACACCCATGGCGAGGGGGTTGAGCGCCCCGGATTCGAGGAACGCCGGTCCTCGTCCGAGGAAGATCGTGAGACCGGATGCCGCGACCACGCGCACCGGCACACCGCCGATGACCGTGTCGCTGAAGGTCAGGTTGCCCTCGATCGTGACGAAGTCGCCGATCGTCAGCGTGAGATCCGACGCGGTCAGGCTGAAGATGATGTCGCCCGCGGCCGGCGCGGGGAGCTTCACGACCATGTCCGCGCCGCCCACGCGCAGGACGGTGTCGATGGGGTCGGGCGTGGTGTTGATCTGCAGGAGCACGGTGCCGTCGACCGACACGCCTCCTCCGCCGAGCGAGGCCGAGCCCGACAGGAAGCCCGCGACGCCGCCGGACCGCACGACCAGCGCCCCCGACCCGTCGAACAGGGAAGGTTCGGCGTCGCCGTCGAGCGTCACCGAGACGCCCGTCATCGCGACGATGGTCTCGACGGTCCCGCCCGGCGCCGTCGACCGGCTGAAGGCGAAGGAGCCTTCTATCGTCCCGGCGCCCGTGATCGTGGCGGTGAGCCCGGCCACCTCGACGCGCAGGTACGGTCCGGCCGGCAGCACGCCGGTGCCCGGGTCGATCGGTCCCGGCGTCGTGTTGACGGAGACGGTCACGGCCGTCCCGGTCACCGAGAGGAGGTCGGGGACCGTCAGGTCGGCCGTCGCGGCGATGCTTCCTGCGACGCCAGCCGGCGTGATCACGAACGCCCCCGTGATGGCCGACACGGAGACGAACGCGCCGAGGCTCGCCGTGCCGCCCGCGATGCTGACACGGTACGACGCCGCTCCCGAGGTGACGACGCGCTCGAACCAGACCGTGCCGGTGATCGACACCCCGGCCACCGTGACCGAGAGCGTCGAGGCTCCGACCCGGAAAGTACCCGCCGTGATCGTGTCGTGCGTCGCGGTATCCGTGTTGAACTGCACCGTGAGCGAACCGGCGCTGATCCCGACACCGGGCAGCATGACCGTCGGCGTGCCGGTGAACGAGCCCCAGGCTCCGCCGGTCCCCACGCCGAGGGCGGCCGTCACACCCGTGAGGGTGACGACGCCGTCGCCGAAGTCGAGTGTGCCGTCGGTCACACCGATCGTCGTCACGCCGCCGATGCTCTCCACCGAGACCGAGCCGGTGAGGCGCTGCCCAGCGATCACGAGCACGACGTCGGTGCCCGCCAGTTCGAGGTAGCCGCCGCCCGCAGGGAGCACGAGCGCGAGGTCCGCACCTCCCACGGTCACCGTGGTGTCGACATCGACGCCTGTGGTGTTCACCCGCACGCTCAGGCCGCCGGTGAACGAGACGCCGGGGAGGGCGACCGCGACGGAGCCCGTGAACGATGCCGCGAACCCGCCGGCCGAGACGACGAGCGCGCCGGTGCCCTTGGTCAGTGTGACGACGGAGGTCCCGCCTGCCGCGAACACCAGCCGTCCCTCGGCCACCCCCGCACGGAGCACGACGGCTCCGGCCGCGTCGACGCCGCCTTCGAAGGCGACATCGGCGCTGAACTCCTGTCCGGCGACGGTGAGCACCGTGCCGATCGTGTCGATGCGCAGGTACGGCCCTGCGGGCAGATCGCCCACGGCGGAGGAGCCGGTGTTCACGGCGAGGCCGACCTGCGAGGCGAAGTCGAAGCCCGCCACGTCCGACGAGATGCCCGCGGTCAGTCGTCCGGCGACGCCGGCGGGACCGATGGTCAGCGACCCGGTGATCCCGGAGAGCGCGAGGAGGTCTGTCGTTCCGGAGGTGATCGCGAAGGCGCCGCCGCCGACCGAGATCCGCGTCTGGGTCGCGCCGTCGACGACGATACGGGACACATCGAAGTCTTCGAAGGTGATCTCCTGGCCGGCGAGCGTCAGGACGACGTCGGCGCCGCTCACCCGCACATGGCGGTCGGCGGCCGCTGTGCTGATGTCGAGAGCGAGCGAGACGTCGAGTGCCAGCCCCGGCACCGAGATGCGTAGGTCCCCGGCGAGTGTCGCCGTCGCCTCGCCGCCGTCGAGGGTCAAGGTGCCCGCCGCGTTCTCGAACCGCGCCGCCGCCCCGTCGCCGAGCACGAGGGAGAGGTTCGAGACGGTCACCGAGTATCCGTCGGGCGTCGTCGCGAAGGCGAGGTCGCCGGTCATCGCCTGGCCCACCACCGTGATCGAGAGGCCCGTCCCGCTGTAGGAGTCGCCTTCCGCGGCGGCGAACGCGATGGTGACATCTCCGGATCCGTCGCCGAGCGCGACGACCTCGTCGACGACGACCGTGAATCCGTTGACCCTCGCGCGGAAGAGTCCACTGATCGCGACATCCGTCCAGCCGGTGAGGGACACCGCGCCGCTCGCGTCGAGCGCCATCCTCGTACCGGCGGCGGACGACTCGACGTACAGGCCGACGACCGCGCCCGACAGCGCGAGCCCGCCGCCGAGATCGATGCCGAGGTTCCTGGCCGCGAGTGCGACCGCCGTCGTGCCGGCCGCCGTGTCGATCTCGACGCGGCCCGCGAGCGTCGCGGTCACGAAGCCCGTCGCGACGACCGTCGCGGTGAGCGTGCCGCTCACGCCCGCCGGCGCGAGCACGAGGGTGCCGCCCCCGTCGGCGAGGTCGAGCGTCTGGGCGGTGCCCGAGGCGAGCGTGGCTCGCAGCGCGCTGACGGTGAGTGTCGTCACCCCGGCAGCCCGCGTGATGCGGACCGTGCCGGTGAGCGTGGTGTCGGCGACCGCCAGCTCGAGGTCGCCCGCCAGCGAGAGGCCGTCGGCGCCGTTGTAGCTCAGCTGCGCGTCGGACACCGTCAGACCGGATCCGCCGGCGGTGATGCTCACCGTCCCCCCGGTGAGTGCGAAGTCGACGTCGCCGGTGTCGTCGCGCGAGACGAGGAGCAGCGTCCCGCCGGTGATCTCCACCGCGTCGCCGAAGGCGACGGAGACGCCGGTGGCCGAGATCGTGAGGTCGGAGCCGTCCTGGCTGAGTGTGGCCGAGGCGACCGACAGTTCTGCGATCTCGGTGCCGCCCGACGACACGGAGATGCCGAAGGTCGTCGCGGGAGACGCAGGGCCCAGCGTGATCAGCAGGGTGCCGGCGTCGAGAGTCGTCGCGCCCGCCAGCGTGTACGTCGCGCTCACCGCGGCGCTCGCCTGGATGCGCAGGGCGCCGATCGCGAGGTCGAGCAGGAGGGTCGCGGTGAAGCTGGCGGTCCCCGTGTACGGCGAGGTGAGCCCGCTCAGGGAGATGGCCAGGTGGATGCCGGTGAGCGAGAGCGCGTCGCTGAGCACGATGTCGTCGAGGTCCTGGTCGTACGGGTGACTCGCGACGTAGGCCTCGAGCTGCTGCACGATGATTCCGACGATGCCGGCGAGCGGAGAGCCGGCGACATAGTCGGAGAAGTGGGGGAGCGCGGCGCTGACCGTGCCCGATGCGGCATCCGCCGTCGTCGCGATCGCCTGCACCGACCCGTCCGGCGCCACGTACCAGATGCGCGGTTGACCTGCCGTGCTTCCGACCCCGATGGTCAGCACCGGGTCGATCAGGAACGTCGAGATGAGCGCACCGGTGCGGGCGTCGTACGCGCGGAGGTCGAAGACCGCAGAGCGGGTGAGGATGCCGGAGACGGCGGCATCACGAGCGGTGATCGTGACCCATGCGTCGGCGGGAAGCGCACCGGGGGCGAAGGAGAGGGTCGCTCGTCCGGTACTGACGGTGCCGCCGGCGGCGGCCGAGACGAGGACTGCCCCGGCAGGCGGCGTGAATGCCGGCGTCTGCGTCGAGGGCGAGATCTCGAGGGTGGCGGAGGGATCGAGGAGAGTGATGGCGGCGTCGACGTCGACGCTCAGGGAGACGGAGGCATCCGCAGCCGGGGGACCGCGCCCGGCGTGCAGCACGACGTCTCCACCGGCCACGATGGGGCTGTTCACCCGCACCGTGCCGGCACGCATCAGGGGCGGCAAGAGGAACATCTCGCCGCCGAGGGCACCCGAGCCGCCGGTCGTGGTCGTGCCGCCGCTCACGGCGGCGAGGCTGACGCCACCGCCGGAACGCAGCGGCACGGAAGCGGCCCCGATCGCACCGAGCGTGGTGGTCACGGTCGCGGCGATCGAGACGCCGCCGAAGGCTCTGATCGGCACGGCGGTCGGAGCGAGCGCGGGCGCGGGCGCGACCGCACCGCCGAGGCCCGCGAGCACTGCCGTCGCCGCGGACGGTGCGGCGGCACGCCCCTGCGCGACCACCGCCGCGGCGTCCGAACGGCCGACCGCTGTGAGATCCACCGCTCCGGCGACATCGGCGCCGCGAACCAGTCGCACGGCGGAGTCGTGGACGCCGAGGGCGAGGGCCGCCCCCGTGCCGGTCGCGCGCGCGCTGGCCTGCTGTTCGGCGTGGAGCGAGAGGTCGCCGCTCACCGTGAGCGGCGAGCCGGCCTCGATCGAGGCGGTGGTGAGCGCCGTGGACGAGACGAGCGCCCAGCCCGCACCGCCGTCGGCCGCGATGCTGTGACGGGCGGTGGCGACAACGGTGAGATCGGAGACGCCGCTCAGCCCGGCGCTCTCACCGACGGCGGCGGCCGAGACCTCGCGAACGATGAGAGCCGTGACACCGTCGGCTCCCTCCACGGTGGCGTCGATGGAGGAATCCGCCTGGACGGTCGCCCGAGTGCCGTCGAGGTCGACGTTCGCCGACGGAGCGAAGCGGGCGATGGTCTCGAGGAAAGCGCGGCCGACGGCGACCGCGCCCGCGTGCGGGTTCGCCGCGAGCGCCATGCCGCCGAGCTCGGACTCCGCCGGCGCCGAGCCACCCGTGCCCGCCGCGACGACGCGCAGCGACCCCGCCGCGGTCGCGAGCAGGAACAGCCGCGCGGCGCTGATCGACTGATCGCCCTCGACGACGGCATGTGTGAGGCGCACGATGTCCGCCTCCGCCAGCCCCATGCCGGCTCCGTTGGTCGCGAAAGCGCTCGCGGACGCCGCGTTGCGCGCTTCGATCCGGACGCTCCCCGGTGTGGTGATGGTCGTGGTGCCGCCGAGACGCGTCACCGCGGACGACTGATTCCTCACGAGCGCCGCGAGGCCGTTCGCCGATGACGCGCTCGTCGACGAGCTGCTCAGGACGACGTCACCCGTCGCCGAGATCTCGGAGTCGACCACCGCGACACCCGCGGACGACGACGACCACGATCCCGTGGCGTCCGTCGAGTCGGCGCGCAGCGTCACCTCGCCCCCGGTGAGCCGCGCGCCCGTGACGGTGACGGATGCCGCGGCATCCTCGCCATCGATGCTCGTGTCGCTCGCGACGAAGGTGATCGCGCCGTCACGGTCGGCGCCCGTCGTGTCGACGGAGGCTCCCGAGCGCACCGTGATGGACTTCGCCTGCACCGTCAGGTCCGCGCCGGGAAGGGCGACCGCGCCGTCGATGGCGACAGAGCCCTCCCCGGTGATCAGGGCGGACACGCGTGGCGCGAGGAACGTGAGGCTTGCGACGACGGCGTCCAGCCGCAGCCGCGCCGGCGTGCCCGAGAGCACCACCGCGGCGGGAAGGCCCTTCACGAGCAGGGCGTCGATGGATCCGTCGATCGCGAGCGCGAGGCCGGCGATGCCCGTGAGGTCGACGGTGAACGATGCAGCACCGTCGACGCCGCGTACGACGACCTGGGTCAGCCCCTGCGCGGGCGTCGCGAGCGTCGCTCCCGACTCGGAGGTGAAGACGATCCGCCCGCCCACGAGCGCGATGCCGCCTGACGCGGCTTCCTCCGCCGTGAGCGCGAGGGTCGCGGTGCCATCGGCCACGGTCCAGCCGCCTGCCGCGAGCGTCGCCTCGCCGGCGACGACCGGCGCTGTCGGATCCGTGATCTGCGCGTCGGCCGGCTGCGGCTGCGTGGGCGACCCGGCGACAGGGGCAGGCGCCACCGCCGCCGGCTCGACGGCCGCAGCGGGCTCCTCGGCAGGGGCGGGTTCAGCCGGTGCCGGCGGCTCGGGCGCGGGCGGCTCGGGCGCGGGGAGGATCGACGCGTCGATGCCCCGGCTCTCACCCGGCGACAGCGTCTCCGCCATCAGGCCGCCGCCGTGGCCCGCGCCGAGCGCGTGGCCGACCTCGTGGCGGACGACGGTGAGCAGGTCCATGCGCGACCAGCCCCACCCGGCGGCGTCGTCGTCGATGACGATCGCACGACCGGATGCCTCGCCCAGTCGCGCGTCCGGCAGCGAGGCGACGGACGCGGTGATGCCCGAGACGTCGGCACCGGCGCCGGCCCATTCGCCGAGAACCTGCGCAACGGCGCCTGCCAGTGCTCCTTCGCTGAGGAACTGGTCGGGACCCACAGGATCCGCCGGGGTGCTGGATGCCGTCAACGGCTGTGCTTCGTCACCGTCGTCGTCCGCGGGAGTCGAAGGCGTGGGCGTGGGAGTCGGAGTCGGAGTCGGGGTCGGAGTCGTCACGCCGGTGCCGTCGTCGCCGGAGATGGTCGCATCGCCGTTCTCCATCGGACACGAGATCGACGCGGGCTGTCCGTTGGTGCCGCCGACGGTGGTGCACTGGCTGGTGGACAGCGCTTTGGCCAGCGCCGCGAGAGCCTCCTGCAGCTTCGCATCGGCCTCCGCCTGGGCCGCCTGCTGTGCGACGGCCAGCTCGGTCACGTACGCGCTCTGCTCCGCCAGGGTGACGCGCTCGCGACGAGTCGTCTCCGCCCGCCGGTCTTCCTGGGCCGCGAAGACGGAATCGAGCGCGGCGCGTGCCTGGTCGCGCGGCAGCACCTGGACCACGACGACCTCAGCGTCGCGCAGGTGCACGACCTCGGTCGGTGTCTCTTCGGGCGTCGGTGCGGGTGCGGGTGCGGACGCCGCCGGGGCATGCTCAGCAGCGGAAGGCACAGGCGTCGCGGCGTGGACCGGGACGACGCCGGAGACGACGAGCGCGACGCTCACCAGGGCCGCGACGGCAGCGGCGCCGGCGCCGCGTGCGCGACGCCGAGCAGCGCGGCTGCGCACACCCGATTGAACGGCCCCCACCGACGGCACGATTCCCCCCACGCCCGATGTTCCCGAAAAACCCCACACCCGAAGTGGGGTCAACGTGGCCGAGTATGACACCGGGGCCGGACCGGCTACAAGCAGATTTCCTCAAGCATCTGGACTTCTACGGCGTGTCGCGAAAGAACACCGGCGTGTCGCGAAGTTCCCGATGCTCGTCGTGACGCGCTCCGATCAGGATCCGCCGCGGCTCAGCGGGCAGGAGTTGGAGCCCATCGTCGGAGCGGCACCGCTGGAGACCACGATGCCGAACGGCACGTCGTGGCAGGCGACGCCGCCGATCCATCCGCCGGACTCGCCGCCCAGGATCGCAGCGGCCGTGGTCGCCCCGCCGATATCCAGTCCGTCCACCGTCGGCGCCGCCGAATCGTCGGTCTGCAGAGCCACGGACCCGCCGCTCGCACTGCTCGACAGCAGGGTGGGAGAGGCCGTGCCGGCCACCGCCACACCCACCGTGTTGTCTGCGAACGTGCTCGAGCGGACCGATCCGCTGGTCGCGTCCATGAAGAGCAGGCCCACCTCGCCGTTCCCCGAGAATGCGGAGGCCTCGATGCTGACACGGTGCTTGCCGGTGACAGCGAGCCCCGCCCACCCGTTGCGTTCGAACAGAGTGTCGGTGACCTCGAGCGTGGTCTGCTCGCCCGAGACGTCGTCGGCACCGGACGAGAGATACACCCCGGCACCTCCGATGCCGTCCGCGATGGTCGCGCCGGCGACCCGAGCGCCCGCCAAGACGACCGATGCCCAGGGGCCGGCCACGACCGCCGACGCGGGGTTCGTGCCCGCGACCTCGACGGTGAGATCTGCGATGCTCACGAGGCCCGCGGCGGCGATGAGCACGGCGGCGTCGGGTGCCGAGGAGCGGATCACCGTGGCATCCCGACCGGCGCCGCGCAGCGTCACGCCGTCGAGGAGCACGAGGGTGTCCTCCACCTCGATCGTCCCTGCAGGGAGTACCAGCGTTCCGCCCTCGGGGATCTGCGCCACGACCTCCGCCAGATCCTCCCCGGATTCGAACGTCCGTTCTGCCGCGTCCGCTGGGATCTCGCCGAGCAGCGTCGCCGAGACGCGGCGCCAGACCGCCGTCGCAATGGAACCCTGCGGACGAACGTCATCGAGTCCCGCGCGCAGATCCTGTTCGAACCGGTCGGTGTCGCAGCCCAGTCGCTCGCGCGTCTGTCGGGCGGCGGCGACCGCCTCCGAGAGCGGATCGTCGGCCTCTCCGCCGGGTGTTGCGGAGGGGAGCGGCTCCGGCGACGCCGTCATCGAGCCGTCGGGACTCAACGGTCCTTCGTAGCCCGCGACGACCTCCGCCACCGCGTCCGCGACGCCCGCCGCGGCGGCGGCGCACTCCGCCTGGCGGGAGTCTGTGCTCGGCGTCGGATCGGGGTCCTCCGGCGCGCTGCATCCGGAGAGCAGCACGACCAGGCCCAGGGCGGCGACGGCTCGCGGCAGCATCACATGCGGAGCCTAATGCCACGCACGAGCGCTCGCCCGGCGCAACCCGCTGCGCCGTGCCGCCGGATCGCGCGGGCACCCGGGATAATTGACACGTGCCCACCTACCGCGATGAAGTCGTGGTCCTGCGCACCCACAAGCTGGGGGAGGCCGACAGGATCGTGACGATGCTCAGCCGTCGTCACGGCAAGCTGCGCGCGGTGGCGAAGGGCGTGCGGCGTACGTCGTCGCGATTCGGCGCGCGCCTCGAGCCCTTCATGGTCGCCGACGTGCAGCTGTACCAGGGGCGATCGCTCGACATCGTGCAGCAGGCCGAATCGCTGGGTTCGTACGGCGCCGAGATCGTGGCGCACTACGACCGCTACACCTCTGCGCACGCGATGGTCGAGGCGGCCGACCGCCTGAACGAGGCCGAGGCCACGTCTCAGCAGTACCTCCTCCTGGTCGGCGGCCTTCGTGCGCTCTCGCGTGGCGAGCACGCGGCGCGCAGCGTGCTCGACTCGTACCTGCTCCGCGCGATGGCGCTGTCGGGGTGGGCCCCGGGCCTCGGAGAGTGCGCCCGATGCGGACGCCCCGGCCCCCACGACACGTTCGTCGCCCAGCAGGGGGGCATCATCTGCCGCGACTGCGCGCCCACGGGCGCCGCGCGCGTCGACGCCGGCACCGTGTCGCTCCTGCAGTCGCTGATGGCAGGCGAATGGGATGTGGTGGATGCCGCGTCGCCGGGGTCGACAGCAGCCGCCTCGGGCCTCATCGCGGCCTACGCGCAATGGCACCTCGAGCGCGGCATCCGTTCGCTCTCCCACGTCTCGGCAGCCCCGCAGGAAGGCATCAGGTGAGCCCGAAGCCCTACACGCACCGCGACGCGGTGCCGTATCGCCCGCTGGACTGGACCGGAGTCCACCCGCCCGAATACCCGCGCGGGGCCGTGCCGAACCACGTGGCGATCGTGATGGACGGCAACGGCCGGTGGGCCAATCGCCGGGGCCTCACCCGCATCGAGGGGCACAAGGCGGGCGAGGCCGCACTCCTCGACGTCGTGGCCGGCGCGATCCAGGCGGGCGTCAAGCACCTGTCGGTGTACGCGTTCTCGACCGAGAACTGGTCGCGCTCACCCGAAGAGGTGCGCTTCCTCATGGGCTACAACCGCGATGTGCTCCACCGGCGGCGCGATCAGCTCAACGAATGGGGTGTGCGCATCCAGTGGGCCGGGCGCAAGCCGCGCCTGTGGGGGAGCGTCATCAAAGAGCTCCAGTTCGCCGAGCAGCTCACTGCCGGCAACGACGTGCTGACGCTCACCATGTGCGTCAACTACGGCGGCCGCATCGAGCTCGTCGACGCGATGCGCTCGATCGCCGACGACGTCGCGGCGGGCAGGCTCAAGCCCTCGGCCGTCTCGGAGAAGCTGATCCAGCGCCGCCTCTACCGCCCGGACATGCCGGACGTCGACCTCTTCCTCCGGTCGAGCGGAGAGCAGCGCACCTCGAACTTCCTGCTCTGGGAGTCGGCGTACGCGGAGTTCGTGTTCCTCGACACGCTGTGGCCCGACTTCACGCGGGAGGACCTGTGGCACGGCATCGACGCCTACCTCGGCCGCGATCGCCGTTTCGGCGGCGCCGTGGACGCTCCTGATTCTTCGGCGTCCTGAACCGCGCCCCACCGCCGACGCATTCGTCGGAATAGATGCGCGGTCGCGTGCGGTTGTCCTCAGCATGACGGACGCCATCAAGATCGACGTGTGGAGCGACATCGCCTGCCCCTGGTGCTACATCGGCAAGCGGAATCTCGAGAACGGGCTGGCCGCGGCCTCCGCGGACACCGACGCCCCCGCCGTGGAGGTGACCTACCACTCCTTCGAGCTGTCGCCCGATACGCCCGTCGACTTCGAGGGCGACGAGCTCGACTTCCTCGCCCAGCACAAGGGCATGCCGCGTACGCAGGTGCAGCAGATGCTCGAGCGGGTGACCGGCGTCGCGGCCGATGCCGGCCTCGAGTACCGCTTCGATCTGCTCAAGCACACCAACACCGTGAAGGCCCACGAGCTCCTGCACTTCGCGAAGGAGCAGGGTCGTCAGCACGAGCTCGCCGAGCGCCTGATGGCGGCGTACTTCACCGAGGGGCGCCATCTCGGCCGTGAGGACGAGCTCGTCGACCTCGCAGTCGATGCCGGACTCGACGCCGACGCCGCTCGCGACGCGCTGCAGAGCGGCCGCTACCTTGAAGCCGTGCGCGCAGATCAGGCGCAGGCTGCCGCGTACGGCATCAACGGCGTCCCCTTCTTCGTGATCGACGGCAAGTACGGCGTATCGGGCGCGCAGCCGGCCGAGGCGTTCGCGCAGATCGTGCGGCAGGTCTGGTCCGAGCACCGCGAGCCCGCCGAGGTCGACGCCTGAGCGCATGCAGAGGACGGGCCCGCCGCGACGAATCGCGGCGGGCCCGTTCGGTCTCCGGGGTCAGCGGGGCAGGTTCGCCTCGATGACCCCGACGATCGACGGATCGTCGGGCTTGACGTTCGGACGGAAGCGGTGGATGCCGCCCTCCGGTGTCAGCACGAATTTCTCGAAGTTCCAGACGATCGGGCCCTTCTTGCCCTCAGCGTCGCGCGACTTCTTCAGTGCCTTGTACACCGGCGCGGCGCCGGGACCGTTGACCTTGATCTTGTCGAAGACGGGGAAGGTCACGCCCCATGTGACCGAGCAGTACTCGAGGATCTCCTCCATCGATCCCGGCTCCTGGCCCATGAACTGGTTGCACGGGAAGCCGAGCACCGTGAAGCCGCGGTCGGCGTACGCCCTCTGCAGCTGCTCGAGCTGCTCGTACTGCGGGGTCAGCCCGCACTTGGAGGCGACGTTGACGACGAGGACCACCTGATCGCCGTAATCGGCGAGCCTCGCGGTGCCGCCGTCGGCGGTGTCGAAGGGGATCTCGCGCAGGTCGGTCAGGGTGGCTTCGGTCATGCCCCCAGGCTAAGCCCTCCACATGGGGAGGAGGCCATTCAGCCAAGCGACGGATTCCTGTAAGAGAATGGAACGCGTGACGACTGCCCTCGCCCCCGCGCGCGCCCTGCGTATCGGGCCCATCGAACTCGACGCCCCCGTGGTGCTCGCGCCGATGGCGGGCATCACCAACACCGCCTTCCGGCGCCTGTGCCGCGAGTACGGCGCGGGCCTCTACGTGAGCGAGATGATCACGACGCGCGCCCTCGTCGAGCGCAACGCCACGACGATGCGCCTCATCACGCACCACGAGTCCGAGACCCCGCGCTCGATTCAGCTGTACGGCGTCGACCCCGCCACGACCGAGGCAGCCGTGCGCCTGCTCGTCGAAGAGGATCGCGCCGATCACATCGATCTGAACTTCGGTTGCCCCGTTCCCAAGGTCACCCGCAAGGGCGGCGGCGCGGCGCTTCCGTGGAAGCTCGGGCTGTTCCGCGACATCGTGACGCGCGCCGCGCGCGCTGCCGGCGACATCCCGCTCACCGTCAAGATGCGCAAGGGCATCGACGCCGACCATCTGACCTATCTCGATGCGGGACGCATCGCCGAGGACGCCGGGGTCGCCGCCGTCGCGCTGCATGCGCGCACCGCGTCGGAGTTCTACTCGGGCGAGGCCGACTGGTCGGCGATCGCCCGGCTCAAAGAGGCGGTCACGAGTGTCCCCGTGCTCGGCAACGGCGACATCTGGTCCGCCGACGACGCAGTGCGCATGATGCACGAGACGGGCTGCGACGGCGTCGTCGTCGGACGCGGATGCCTCGGGCGACCGTGGCTGTTCGGCGATCTCGCCCGCGCACTGGGCGGGCCCGGCGCCGCTCCGGCCGAGCCGGTGGATGCGACGCTCGGCTTCGTCGCCCGGGCCTTCCGGCGGCATGCGGAGCTGCTCGTGGAGTTCTTCGAGGACGAGGGCCGCGGCTGTCGCGACATCCGCAAGCACGTCGCCTGGTACTTCAAGGGCTATCCCGTCGGCGGCGAGCTGCGTGCGAGCCTCGCCACCGCGTCGAGTCTCGCCGAGATCGACGATCTGCTCGCCACCCTCGATTCCTCCGCCCCGTATCCGGGCGCGGCCGCCGAAGGCCAGCGCGGTCGCGCCGGCACTCCGAAGCGGCCCGCTCTGCCCGACCGTTGGCTCGAGTCCCGCGAGCTGAGCGCCGAGGCCACCACCGCCATCGCCGAAGCGGAACTCGATCACAGTGGCGGGTGATCCGGCCGGCACGTCGGAGCGCCCGGTGGGGTACGACGACGCCGACGCCGCCCGCTTCCACGCCGAGCACCACCGATCGCAGCGCGACGACTTCGCGCGCGACCGCGCCCGCGTGCTGCACTCCGCGGCCCTGCGCCGCCTGGCGGCCAAGACGCAGGTGCTGAGCCCGGCGAGCCCTGCCGACTTCGCGCGCAACCGACTGACGCACTCGCTCGAGGTCGCCCAGGTCGGCCGTGAGCTGGCGACGGCGCTCGACCTCGCCGCCGACGTCGTCGACACCGCCTGCCTCAGCCACGACCTCGGGCACCCGCCCTTCGGACACAACGGCGAACGCGCGCTGAACGAGTGGGCCGAGGACTTCGGCGGCTTCGAGGGCAACGCGCAGACGCTGCGCATCCTCACGCGTCTCGAGCCGAAGGTGATCGACGCCGACGGGCGCAGCTTCGGCCTCAACCTCACGAGGGCGAGCCTGGACGCGGCGTGCAAGTACCCGTGGACGGCGGATCATCCGCTGCCCGATCCGGGCGGCCGGCTCAAGTTCGGGGTCTACCCCGAAGACGAAGAGGTGTTCCGCTGGCTCCGCGCCGAGGCGCCCGGGCGCGTCCGCTGCATCGAGGCCGAGGTCATGGACCTGTCCGACGACATCGCCTACTCGGTCCACGACTTCGAGGACGCGATCGTCAACGGGTACCTCGATCCCGCGCGCCTGGCCGATCCGCGCGAGCACGAGTGGCTGCTCACCGCGATCCAGTCCTGGGTCGGGTTCGACTTCGCCCGCGACGAGCTCGAAGACGCCCTGTTCCGGCTCACCCGCATCCCGGAGTGGATCGATTCGTTCGACGGCACCCGTGCCGCCCTGGCACGCCTGAAGAACCTCACGTCCGATCTCATCGGGCGCTTCGCGCGCGCGGCGACCACCGCCACGCGCGAGTCGTACGCGACCTCCGTGCTCACCCGCTATCGCGGGCACCTGGTCGTGCCCCGCATCGTCGAGGCCGAGATGGCGGTGCTCAAGGGCACCATCGGGGCGGCGGTCGTGTCGATCGAAGGCCGCAAGGACCTCTACAAGGAGCAGCGCCGCGTCCTCAAGCGCCTCGCGACGGCGCTGTGGGAGCGCCCCGAGGCGCTCGACCCGCTCCACACGGAGGACTTCGCAGCGGCCGAGACGGATGCTGCGCGCCGCCGCGTCGTCGTCGACCAGGTCGCGAGCCTCACCGATCAGCTGGCGATCGCATGGCACGGCTCGCTCGTCGGACCGGTGGATGCGGCATCCGTCGGCGTCTGGGCACCCGGCGCGCGCCCCATGGACACCGCCTCCCGCTCCTTCCGCGCGTCGTCCGAGGTCCGCTGATGGCGGGGCGGATCCGGCAGGCCGACGTCGACGAGGTGAAGGCGCGCACGAACATCGCCGACATCATCGGCGAGCGGGTGGCGCTCAAGTCCGCGGGCGTCGGCTCGATGAAGGGGCTGTGCCCGTTCCACGACGAGCGGAGCCCGAGCTTCAACGTCCGTCCGCAGGCCGGCTTCTACCACTGCTTCGGCTGCGGCGAATCCGGCGATGTGTACTCGTTCCTGCGCGCGATGGACCACGTCACCTTCACCGAGGCCGTCGAGCGGCTCGCCGGCCGCATCGGGTACGCGCTGCACTACGAGGACGGCGGCGCCGCCCCGGAGCACACCGGCCGCGCGCGCCTGTACGCCGCGAACGCCGCGGCGGCGGAGTTCTTCCGAACCCAGCTCATGACGCCCGAGGCCGACATCGCCCGCCGCTTCCTCGGCCAGCGCGGCTTCGACGCCGGCGCCGCGGCCCACTTCGGCGTGGGATTCGCCCCCAAGGGCTGGGAGGGCATGACCAAGGCGCTCCGCACGCAGGGCTTCACCGACGAGGAGCTCTCGTCGGCGGGCCTCGTCTCACAGGGCCAGCGCGGTGTCTACGACCGCTTCCGCGGCCGGGTGGTCTGGCCGATCCGCGACGTCACGGGGCAGGTGATCGGGTTCGGGGCGCGCAAGCTCTTCGACGACGACAACGGCCCGAAGTACCTGAACACCCCCGAGACGACGATCTACAAGAAGGCGCAGGTGCTCTACGGCCTCGACCTCGCCAAGCGGGAGGTCTCGCGTCAGCACCAGGTCGTCGTGGTGGAGGGCTACACCGATGTCATGGCGTGCCACCTCGCCGGGATCACGACGGCGATCGCGACGTGCGGCACCGCGTTCGGCGCCGACCACATCACCGTGCTCCGACGCGTGATGGGCGACGACTCGACGGCGGGCGAGGTCGTCTTCACGTTCGACCCGGATGCCGCGGGCCAGAAGGCGGCGCTGCGCGCCTTCGCCGACGCCAAGCGGTTCAACGCGCAGACGTACGTCGCAACGGGCCCGGATGGGCTCGATCCCTGCGATCTGCGCCTCGCCCGGGGCGACGGCGCCGTGCGAGCGCTCCTCGAGACGAAGGTCCCGATGGTCGAGTTCGTACTCGACCAGCGCATCTCGGGCTACGACCTGCGCACCGTGGAGGGCCGCGTCGGCGCGCTGCGCACCGCCGCCCCCGTCGTCGCCGAGCTGCGCGACCCGCTCCTCCAGCCCGAGTACGTGCGCGTGCTCGCCCGTCGGCTCGGTATGGACACCGAGGACGTGCGCCGCGAGGTCGAGCGGGCCGGTCGCACCCCCGGCGGAGCGGGGCGTCGTGAGGCAGCTTCCCACGGCGGTGAGCCACCCGAGGCCCCGGTCGACGACGCGGCGCTGCGCGTCACGCTCGCGACCCTTCCGCGCACTCCCGATGTCGGTCTCGAGCGCGATGCGCTGATGGGTGTGCTGCAGTTCGGTCACCGCATGGACCCGTCGCTCATCGCACGCGCGCTCGACCTCTCGTTCCGGCATCCGGCGCTCGATGCCGTACGTGTCGCCGTCCGCGACGCTTCCGGAATGCAGCGTCCCGGCTGGGCGGTGGATGCCGTCGCCACCGTCCGCGAGCCCTACCGGTCTCTCGCCGCCGAGCTGCTCGCGGGAGACTTCCCGGCCCTGAGCGACGACGCCGCCGTCTCCTCGGCGAGCGATCTCGCCCGCCGCCTCGTGATGCGCGGCTTCGATCGCGATAAGGCGGAACTGCTGGGCGCGATCCAGCGCGTCCCTGCCGATTCGGAGGAGGGGCGCGCCATCCGGCTCCGTCTGCGTGAACTCGATGCGAGGCGCCAGGCCCTCGCTGACGAGGGATCCTGAACCGATCCCGTCGGCTGGCGTCGCGGCCGGTCGCACGGCAGGATGAGGACATGACTCGCCGACGAGACGCGGATGTCGCGATCGACTGTTCTGATCTGTCGATCGCCCGCTCCGGCCGCGGCGGTCCCGCCCAGCGCGTCGTCGACGGCGTCTCGTTCCGGCTGCCGCACGGCGGCATCCTCGCGCTGATGGGTCCGACCGGGTCCGGCAAGTCGTCGCTTGCGGCGGTGCTGGCGGGAGCCGACGAACCCGGTCTCGCCGTCGTCGGCGGTCGCGGACTCGTCGAGGGCGTCGCGGTGCGGCGTCCCGGCCGGGCCCACCGTTATCTGACGTACTACGCCGGCTACGTTCCGCAGTCGGCCGGCGCGCACCTCCCGGCCCGCCTCACCGTCGCCGAGGTCATCGGCGAGCCCATCACCAGCCGGGACCGTCGCGTGAGCTCGCGCGCGCTCGCGGTGCGGGTCGCATCCCTCCTCGATGAGCTGATGCTGCCGCTCGGAGCCGCGCCGAAGTATCCGTACGAGCTCAGTGCGGGCATGCGACAGCGCGTCGCGCTCGCCAGGGCGCTGGTGCTCCAGCCGCGCGTGCTGATCGCGGATGAGCCCTTCGCGAACATGGACGTCGAGGTGCGCAAAGCCGCGCGCGAGGCGGTGCTCCGCCGTCGCAGCGAGCTTGACATGGCGGCTCTCATCGTGACCAACGAGCCCGATGTGGTGCGCGAACTGGACGCGGATGTGCTCGTGCTGCGCGCGGGCCACGCGGTCGCCTTCGGACACGGCATGCAGGACCTGCTGTGGACGCCCGACGGCCAGACGGACCGACGCGTGGTCAACTACTGATCCCACCCGATGGTCATGAGCACCGGTCCAGCTTTGCTAGTATGGACTGGTTGCCCGCACGAGAGTGCGGAACATTCCTCCATAGCTCAATTGGCAGAGCAATCGGCTGTTAACCGATAGGTTCTTGGTTCGAGTCCAAGTGGGGGAGCGAAGGCCTCGGGGCTCCACCCCCGGGGCTTTCTTCGTCTCCGGGTTTGCGATCGAGGAGTGCATATGGCGGCTCGCGCGAAGTCTCCGCCGCGTCTTGCGGTCGAGGGCGGCGTCCCCGCTCCGGCGCCGATCTACCGCTCCGTCCCGCTGCTGATCGCCCTCGCCGCGTACGGCGCCGACGTTCTGTGGGTCGGGCTCGTCGAGCTGTTCGGCGGTGAGCCGTGGATGTTCCCCGTCTCGGTGTCCGCGCCGTGGCTCTTCCTCGCTCTGGTGCCGTCGATCGTCGCGGTCCTGCTCGCCGTGCGAGGGATCGCGCTGTGGTCGCTCCTGTTGGCGGTGCTCAGCGTCTGGCTCGTCCCGACCGGAATCGCCACGATCGTCGTCGTGCTCGTCGCGCTGGGGACCGCGCGCGGCATCCGCCGCCAATGGGCCGCGCATGACCTCGACTCCGTGATCGCCACCGCAGCGGCACACCGACTCCCGGTGCTCGTCGTGCAGCACGTCGCCGGCAGGCCGGGTGCCCGCAAGACCACCGACACCACCCAGGTGCAGGTGCGGGACGTCGACACCGGCGAACTGTCCACGGCGCGGGTCTGGGGACCGATGCGGGCGGGGACGACGTTCGTGCGCCAGGGGATGAACGTCATCGCCCAGGCGCCGCCCGGAGCG
The DNA here is from genome assembly GCF_042793475.1 of Microbacterium sp. NPDC056569. Classification (NCBI taxonomy): domain Bacteria; kingdom Bacillati; phylum Actinomycetota; class Actinomycetes; order Micrococcales; family Microbacteriaceae; genus Microbacterium; species Microbacterium sp. NPDC056569. The sequence goes on from NZ_JBHTUV010000005.1 coordinate 239,094, forward strand.
GACGCCGAGTTGCGTCGATGGGTCGACCGCCGGAATCGCCGGAACGACGACTGATCGATCGGTCCGCTGATCAGGCGTCGAGGTCGTCGATGCCCGGCGTCCAGGAACTGCCCGGCCGGCCCCAGCCGCGCTTGCGCGCGATCTTCTGCACGGTCTTCCAGTCGCCGTCGTCCAGGCGGTCGACGTAGAGGATGCCGTCGAGGTGGTCGAACTCGTGCTGCATGATGCGCGCCCGCCAGCCGTCGACCTGGATGCGGACCGGCTCGCCCTCGAGGTCGGTTCCCGTCACGAGCACCTCGTCGGACCGCCGCAGCGGGAACCGCTCGCCGGGGAACGACAGGCACCCCTCGGACTCCTCGTCGGGGTCGGGCGCGCCGGGCTCGAGGGGCTTCATCCAGAGCTCCGGGTTGACGATCACGCCGCGCCAGGGCGCGCCGTCGTCGTCGGCGTAGGTGTACGTGTAGATGCGCAGCGGCACGCCGACCTGAGGCGCCGCGAGCCCCACGCCGGGTGCGGCATCCATCGTCTCGAACATGTCGGCGACCAGCGTGCGGATCTCGTCGGTGATCGCTTCGACGGCGGAGGCGGGGGAGTGCAGGACGGGATCGCCCATGATGCGAATCGGGAGAACAGCCACGCCTTGAGCCTATCGACAGGCGCCTGCGGCTAGTGTCGTCATGTGGTGTGGACTGCGGTGGAGATCGAGGACATCGGCGATCAACTCGTCGGCGTGTTCCAGAATCCCAACATCCTCATCGGCATCCCGCTGGCCCTGCTCGGAGCGGTCTTCATGTCGTTCGGAGCGCAGTACCAGCACCGGGGCGTCACGAAGGTCGAGCGCCTGTACGGCTCGCAGAGCAACGGCGGACTGGGCGTCAACCACCTGCTGAGGCTGCTGGCGCGACCGTCGTGGGTGATCGGCACGGTGATGCTGGGGCTCGCGATCGTCTGCCAGCTCTGGGCCCTCGCCTTCGCGCCGCTGATCGTGGTCCAGCCGCTGGGCGCCATCGCGCTGGTGATCACGACGCTCCTCAACGCGCAGATCAGCGGCCACAGGCCGACGCGGCGATCGCTCATCGCGATCTCCGCGTGCGTCGGAGGCATCTTCATCTTCGTCACGATCGCGGCGCTGTTCGCGACCGAGAAGCCGGTGTCCAACGGCCAGCTCATCACCATCCTGGTGCTGCTGGGCGTGGTCACCATCGTCTTCGCGGGTCTGTGGATCTGGCTGCGCACGCGCATGGGGGCGCTGTTCTACATCATCGCCGCAGGCGTCATCTACGGCTTCGTGGCGACGCTCGCGAAGGTCGTCATCGTGCGCATCCAGGCGCAGGACTTCGACTGGCTCACTTTCACGTGCCTCGCCGCCCTGATCGCGGGCGCCATCGTGGGCGCGTACTTCGTGCAGAACGCGTACGCCTCGGGTCCGCCCGATCTCGTCGTCGCCGGCCTCACCGTGATCGACCCCATCGTCGCGATCTTCATCGGGCTCACCGTCCTGCAGGAGGCTGCCGGCGCGCCGGTCTGGGTCTACGTCACCTTCGCCCTCGTGGGGGCGGTCGCGGTGTGGGGCGTCTTCCAGCTCGCCCGGCACCATCCACAGGTGCTCAGCGAGAGCCAGGAGCTGCCGATCCAGCGGGGGAGCACCGGTGGGACGACGGATTCCGCACACCCCCACACCGCCTCGATCAAGGTCACCGAGGCCGTCGCGAAGGTGTGGCCGGAACCGCCGGTCAAGGATCCGGCGGACGACGCCGAGGGCAAGCCGGGCAGGTAGGCTCGTCAGCGCACGCCAGGTGCAGGGGGCGGTGGCCAAGCTGGTCAAGGCAGCGGGCTCATAACCCGACGATCGTGGGTTCAAGTCCCACCCGCCCTACGTCTCGAGGTCCGTCGCAGTCCGCCGGCTGCGACGGACCTCGACCCGTTTCGCACCCCGGATCACAGGCGGATGAGAAATTCGTTCATACCCCTAACTTTCGGAGGGGGAACCACTGACGGCCCGCCCGGTTTGCCTGTAGCGTCAGCGGCAGCAACTGTCCCTCGCGCCTTTTGGAGGCGAACAATGAAGTTCTTGCAGAGGCTCGGCAGGTCGATCATGCTCCCGGTGGCTGTGCTGCCGGTGGCTGCGATCCTGTCCGGCATTTCGTACTGGATCAGCGACGGCGGGAAGAGTCCCAACATCGCCTCGGCCTTCCTCGGAGCAGCGGGCGGCTCGCTGCTCGACAACATGGCGCTGCTGTTCGCCGTCGGCATCGCGCTCGGCATGGCGCAGAAATCCGACGGAACGTCAGCCCTGGCCGGACTCGTGTCGTGGCTGGTGGTGACGACGCTCCTGAAGCCCGAGACGGTGGCGCTCTACACGGGTGTCGCGGATGTCAACGAGGTGGACCCCTCGTTCTTGAGGGTGCAGAACGTCTTCGTCGGCATCATCTGCGGCCTGATCGGCGCATTCTGCTACAACCGCTTCAAGGACACCAAGCTGCCCGACGCCCTGTCGTTCTTCTCGGGCAAGCGTTCGGTCGCGATCGTGACGGCGGGTATCTCGCTCGTCGTCGCCATCGCGCTGTACTTCGTATGGCCTTGGGTATACGGCGGACTCGTCACGTTCGGCGAATGGATCGTCACGCTCGGCGCCTTCGGGACGGGGATCTACGGCTTCCTCAACCGCCTGCTCATCCCCGTGGGCCTGCACCATGCGCTCAACTCGGTGTTCTGGTTCGACGTCGCCGGCATCAACGACCTCAACAACTTCCTCTCCGGAGAAGGCACGTACGGGGTCACCGGTCAGTACATGACCGGATTCTTCCCGATCATGATGTTCGGTCTGCCCGGCGCCGCCCTCGCGATGTACCTCACCGCGAAGACCACGCGCAAGAAGCTCGCCTACGGCATCCTGTTCGCGGGCGCGGTCTCGTCGTTCTTCGTGGGCGTGACCGAACCGCTCGAGTTCGCCTTCATGTTCCTGGCGCCGGTGCTCTACGTGACCCACGCGCTCTTCACGGGCATCTCGATGGCGATCAGCCAGATCCTGCCGGTCCGAATGGGCTTCGGGTTCTCGGGCGGCTTCGTCGATCTCGTCCTCAACTGGATGAACCCGATGGCCCAGAACCCGTGGCTCATCCCCGTGATGGGCGTGTTCTGGTTCTTCATCTACTTCGGGGTGTTCTACTTCTTCATCAAGCGGTTCAACCTGAAGACGCCGGGCCGCGAGGACGACGACATCCTCGGCGAGGGCACCGAGTACGACACTCACGCCGCGGACGACAAGTACCTCATCACCGGCAGCCGCTTCATCGACGCGCTCGGCGGCAAAGAGAACATCCTCGAGCTCGAGAACTGCGCGACGCGCCTGCGGATGGAGATCGACGACGTCAGCAAGGTCGACGACACCGCACTCAAGCGCGCGGGCGCTGCGGGGACGATGAAGCCCGGCGGCAAGTCGGTGCAGGTGGTCTACGGCACGAACGTCCAGTTCGTGAAGGACGCGATGGAGCAGATCATCGCGGGGGAGGTCGCTGCGCCGACAGGCGCTGCGCCGGAGCCCGCCATCGCGCCCGCGGCGGGTGGCACCGCCGTCCTCACCGACACGCCCGCGACCACGGCCGTCCGGTTGCGCCAACCGCTCGAGGGCACCGTCGTGCCGTTGTCAGCGGTCCCCGATCCCACGTTCGCGCAGGGGATCATGGGCCCGGGCATCGCGATCGAACCGACGGGCGACACGGTGGTCGCGCCCGCCGACGGCACGATCGGGGCGACGTTCGACAGCAGCCACGCGGTGGCGCTCGTCCTCGCCGACGGCACCGAGCTTCTGATCCACGTCGGCATCGACACGGTGGGGATGAAGGGCGACGGCTTCCAGACGCTCGTCGAGAAGGGGCAGAAGGTCACGGCGGGCACGCCGCTGCTGCGCTTCGATCTCGCGAAGATCGAGGCCGCCGGCCACCCCGCGATCACGCCGGTGATCGTGCTCAACAACGAGAACGCAGCCGTCACCTTCGAGTGACGCCCGCGACCGGTCCACGATGAGCGGGACGGATGCCTCGACCCGAGGCATCCGTCCCGCTCTCACATCGCATTGCCGATGTAGGAGTACTTGACGAAGACCTCGGGGGCGAGACCCGCCTCCTCGAGTACGCCCTGCACGGCGCTCAGCATGTAGCTCGAGTCCCAGCCCATATAGAGCGAGTGCTCGGCGTCGAGGCGGTCCCACTGGCCGTTCCAGGACTGCGCCGTGTAGACGGGACCGCCGCGGCGCGCGCTGTACGAGACGACAGCCTCCCGCGAGTCTGCCCAGAGCCGCTTGAAGACGCGGTTGAAGAGGTACTTCACGTCGGGTACTTCCCAGTGCTCGCCGCAGTACTCGACGTACGCCCACTCCCTGTGCCATCCCGGAGGCCAGCCGCGGCGGCGGACGGCGTCGAGGATCGGGGTCAGGCCGTCGTCGTCGATCGCCGGACCGCCCGGGCGCCTCCATACCTCGACGAAGCGGCCGGTGAGCCGCATCGACCGCTCCGCGATCGCGGAAGTGCCCCAGGAGGGCAGCTCTGCCAGTTCGGCCGTCGTCGCGACGGCGCTGCGGGCGTAGAGCGGCCGCTTCTCGGGGAACGAGCGATCGAACGCGCGCTGCGCGAGGTCCTCCTCGAGGACGGTGAGGTTGCCGATGGTGTTCGCGAGCGCGCGGTGGCTGTTCTGCTCGTCTTCGCTGTACGACGCCCACTCGCGGACTCCGTCGCCGGACCACCCGTCGCCGGGGGCGAGCGGGAAGATGTGCTCGACGTCGAGGCCGGCGGCGCCGTCGACGCCGGCGATGCGGCCGAGGACGTATGGCGCGTGGGGGAGCTCCGAGTACTTCAGCGCCACCGCGATGCGCTCGTCCGACGGGGTGATGCGCGAGATCGCCGCGACGAGAGCGTCCGCGCCGGCTTCGCGCGCCCTGCAGAGACGGGCGACCAGCCGCTCCGTCCCGGTGCCGACGACCGCGCGCCGCACCAGCAGCGACTGCACCATCTCCAGCGTGTCGATGAGTTCGTCGCGCCCTAGCGCGCCCAGCTCGAAGTCGCGGTACGCGCGCATGATGAGCGGGTACATCGCCGTGCCGAAGGTGGCCAGGTACGCGAGGTGACGCGTGATCTCGGCATCCGGGGACTCCTTCGGATGCAGGAGGATCCGATACACGCGCGACAGCTCGCGCCATTCGTCCGCGTGACGGACCAGGTCGGCGAAGTCGAGACGCGGGAACTCGTGACGGAACGCGTCGTACACACCGCGCCCGCCGACGACGGTGACCTCGCGCCCGGTCCGCATGACGAGGTACTGGCGCCAGAACTCCGCGATCGCGTCGCCGGTGTTCTGCTCGATCGGCTGCCAGTGGTCGGCCTCGATCTCGCGCTGCTCGGCGTGGGTGAGGCCCATCAGCACGTAGTTGTGGATGAGCTCGTGGTCGCGCAGCGGCTCCCCGGTCGAGTTGAGGCTCTCGAAGATCTGCTGCGCGTTGGCGCCGACGCCGAGCGTGATCGCCACGTGCTCGAGTTTCTGGAGCCCCCGCCAGATGTGGGGCGCCTCCTCCACGCTGATCTGGCTGCGGAAGAAGGCGTAGTTGTCGTCGAAGCGCGAGTCCCGGTGCTCGCCGGCCGGAAGGGGGAGGTCGAGCACGACGCGCTCGAACACCGACGCCCACGCGCGGTGCGGACGCAGCTTCGTGCGCGTGGCGTCGTGCGAGTGGACGAGCACGCGCTGGAGCTGGTCGGCGAGGTCGGGATCCGTTTCGCGCACGGTGTGATGCAGGGCGGCGACGAGCAGCATGAGCGTCGTGGTGCGCTGCTGCCCGTCGATCAGCACGAGCTCGGCATCCGATCCCTCGCCGCTCGCGGAGGAGAGGATCGAGCCGATGAAGTGCATCTGCCGATCGTCCAGATCGGCCACCGCGCGGATGTCCGACAGCAGCTGCTCGCAGCCGCCGATGTCCCACCGGTACTGCCGCTGATACACCGGGACGACGATGGTCCAGTCCGCGGCGGAGAGCCAGCCGATGGTGTTGACAGCAGTGGCATCGACGTTCGTGGCAGTGACCATGGCGTGTCCAGTCTAGGCCGGGCTCCCCGCGCCGGAGCGGGCCTGCGACGGCCGCCGGATATTCACGGCGCGGACATCAGGGCCCGCAGGAGCCCCGAGGTAGGCTTGCCTAAGTTGAGCCTGTTAAAACGTGCTGGCTCACTGACCGAAAGGCATGATTCGTCATGGGTTACATCAAGTCTGCCGCTCTCGACGAGACCGGCTTCGTGGTGCTCGACTCCTACGGTGAGGAGGTCGATCCGCAGGAGTGGCTCTCGATCGAGTACGTCGACTGGAAGTCGTCGGGCGACACCCGCTTCGCGCCGCTCGCATCCGCCAAGGGCGAGATCGAGTGCAACGGCTTCTGGAACCACACACCGCCGCGCACCGACAAGGACGGCGTCTGGATCCCCGAGCAGACCGAGAAGTCGCCGACCCTGACGCGTCGCGCGCAGGAGCCCGGCGCCAACGTCGGCCGCTGCCGCATCATCGAGCTGCAGCCGAACACCTACGCGGACGCGCTGTACAACCTCCACCAGGACGACAACAACCGTCTCAACCCCGACGGCACCGGCTGGGTCGTGCGCGGCTTCTTCAACCTCACCGACGACAAGAACAGCTACTTCGTGCTGCGTGAGAACCGCACCGACCCGAGCATCGAGTACCGCGTCGCGCTCCCCGCCGGCGCCCAGCTGATCGTCGACACGCAGCGTCTCTGGCACGCCGTGCACCACGACGGCACCGAGCCGCGCTACTGCCTCATCACGTCGTGGGAGTCCGGGCCCGAGCTCGACGCCTACATGGAGAAGTACCACGCCGTGCCGACCGCGCCGCAGTTCGAGGTCTCGCAGGAGGTGCTCGACGCCGGTCAGGCCGAGCAGGCTCGCCGCGACGCCGCGCGCGCCGCGTACTACGCGGCCAAGGGCAAGGCCGAGGTCCAGGCCATGAGCGAGGCCTGAGCCTCCCGGCCTGATCGGAGAGGGCGGCGGAATCACAGTCTTGTGATTCCGCCGCCCTCTCCGCGATAATGGCGGCAGCACAACCGAACAGCACGTCATGACACCGTCACAGGTCGTAGGGGAAGACGCACCTGACGAACGGAGAGAACATGACGACACACAAAGCGCGTGGGGTGATCTTCATCCACTCCGCGCCACGAGCGTTGTGCCCCCACCTCGAGTGGGCGGTCGGGCGAGCCCTCGGCCGAGCCGTCAGCTTCGACTGGGCGGATCAGCCGGTGCTCACCGGCAGCCGGCGGTCGGAGTTCTACTGGGAGGGCTCCGCCGGGACCGGCTCCGCTCTGGCGACCGCGATCCGCGGCTGGGAGCACCTGCGCTTCGAGGTCACCGAGGATCCCACTCCGCGCAGCGACGGCGGTCGCTGGCTGCACACGCCGGGACTCGGAATCCACTACGCCCAGACTGACACCGCGGGCAACGTCGTCATCGGCGAGGACCGCATCCGGTACGCGATGGAGATCGCCGGCGGCGACGCGTTCGAGCTGCAGCGTGAGCTGGACGTGGCACTCGGAGCCGCATGGGACGAGGAGCTCGAGCCGTTCCGGCACGCGAGCGACGACGCCCCGGTCGTCTGGCTGCACAAGGTCGGCTGAGCGGCCTCCGCCCTTCATCCACCACAGACGCAGGCGGCGCGAGGCGCCACTACCGAGGCTCGGAGGCCGTGAATCCCGGGCCCTGGGACCGCGAACCGCCGCCTGACACGACAGACGCCCCCGGTCGGCTATCACCCGGGGGCGTCTTCGCGTCGCGTGGCGTCAGACCGAGCGGAAGGCGACGACGGCGTTGTGGCCGCCGAAGCCGAACGAGTTGCTGATCGCGAGCTGGTCGCCGGCGCCGAGGGCGATCGGCGACGCCGAGATGCGCAACGGGATGTCGGGGTCCTGAGTGGTGACGTTGATGGTCGGCGGCGCCTGACGCTCCTTGAGCGCCAGCAGCGTGAAGATCGCCTCGAGCGCGCCGGTGCCGCCCAGCAGGTGGCCGGTGGCGCCCTTCGTCGCCGAGACCGGGATCTCGTGGACGCGGTCTCCGAAGACGCTGAGCAGCGCCTTGTACTCGGCGATGTCGCCCGTCGGCGTCGAGGTCGCGTGAGCGTTGATGTGCGTGACCTCGTCGGGAGTCGCACCTGCCTGCTCGAGAGCGAGGCGCACGGCGCGCGAAGCGCCGAGCCCTTCGGGCTCGGGGGCGGTGATGTGGTAGGAGTCTGCCGTCACGCCCCCGCCGACGACCTCGCCGTAGATCTTGGCCCCGCGCGCCTTCGCGTGCTCCTCGGTCTCGAGCACCAGGGCAGCGGCGCCTTCGCCCATGACGAACCCGTCGCGATCGACGCTGTACGGTCGCGACGCGGTCTCGGGGGAGTCGTTGCGCTTGGACAGCGCCTGCATCGCGGCGAACGCGGCGATCGTGAGCGGGTGGATGACCGCCTCGGCGCCACCCGCGATGATGACGTCGGCGCGACCCGCGCGAAGGCTCTCGAAGGCGTTGACGAGCGACTCGGTGCTCGATGCGCACGCGGAGGCGACCGTGCGCGCGTAGGCACGGGCGTTCAGGTGCATCGAGACGGCCGCCGCAGGAGCGTTCGGCATGAGCATCGGGACGCTCATCGGCATGACCCGGCGGGGTCCCTTGGTCTTGAGCGTGTCCCAGCCGGCGAGCGTCGTCTGGAGTCCGCCGATGCCCGTGGCGAAGTCGACCGCGAACCGCTCGGGCTCGACCTCGGGCTTGCCCGCGTCCTCCCACGCCTCGAACGCCGCCACGAGCGCGAACTGCGCCGACGGGTCGAGACGGTTGGCGACCGGACGCTCCAGCACGGTGTCGGGCCGCACGAGCGCCTCCGCTGCGAAGGTCACCGGGAGCTGGTGCTCCTGCACCCATTCCTGCTGGAGGCTGTGCGTGCCGGATGCTCCGTCGAGGAGCGCCGCCCAGCTCTCGGGGGCGGTGCCGCCGACGGGGGTCGACGCGCCGATGCCGGTGACGACGATACGGGGTGTGCTCATTGAGATCAGAGTCCTCGTGGTGCTGGCCGGTGGGGGCCGCGGCCCCCACCGGGATGGTCCTACGCCTGGTTCGACGTGATGAAGGTGACGGCGTCGCCGACGGTCTTGAGGTTCTTGACCTCGTCGTCGGGGATGGTGACGCCGAACTTCTCCTCGGCGTTGACGACGATCGTCATCATCGAGATCGAGTCGATGTCGAGGTCGTCGGTGAACGACTTCTCGAGCGCGACCTCGTCGGCCGAGATACCGGTCTCGTCGGTGATGAGCTCCGCGAGTCCCGCGAGGACCTCGTCGTTGGTGAATGCCATGGGATTCTCCTGTTTGTTAGGGGTAGGCGTGCCCGAGCGGGCCGGGAATCAGTCTAGGGTCGCGGTTCGCCGCGTCAGGGAAGGACGACCACCTGCGCGCCGAAAACCAGTCCGGCGCCGAAGCCGATCTGGAGCGCGAGGCCGCCGCTGAGCTCGGGGTGCTCCTCGAGCAGGCGGTGGGTGGCGAGCGGGATGGAGGCCGCCGAGGTGTTCCCGGTGGTCTCGATGTCGCGGCCGACCAGGACGGTGTCGGGAAGACCCAGCTGCTTGGCGAACTCGTCGATGATGCGCATGTTCGCCTGGTGGGGAACGAAGGCGGCGAGATCGGATGCCTCGACCCCGGCGGCCTCGAGCGCCTGGCGCGCGACCTTGACCATCTCCCAGACCGCCCAGCGGAAGACCGTCGGGCCCTCCTGGCGCAGGGTCGGCCACGGCGCGGCGCCGTCGCGGAACTCGGTCAGCGTGTGGTTCATGCCCACCGCCTCGGACTTCGAGCCGTCGGATCCCCAGACGGTCGGACCGATGCCGGGGGAGTCGCTCGGTCCGATGACGGCGGCGCCCGCGCCGTCGCCGAGCAGGAACGAGATGCTCCGGTCGGCGGGGTCGACGATGTCGCTGAGCTTCTCGGTGCCGATCACCACGGCGTAGGTGGCCGCTCCGGCGCGAATGAGAGCGTCGGCCTGCGCGACGCCGTAGGCGAAGCCCGCGCATGCGGCGTTCACGTCGTACGCCGCTGCGGGGTTGGCGCCGACCCGATCGGCGACGATCGCCGACACCGAAGGGGTCTGCTTCGGGTTGCTGATCGTGGCGACGATCACCGCGTCCACCTGGGACGGGTCGACGCCGGAGCGCTCGATCGCCTCCCGCGCAGCATCCGTCGCGAGATCGATCGCGTCCGTCTCGGCGACCGCACGGGTGCGGGTGACGATGCCGGTGCGCTGGCGGATCCACTCGTCGCTCGAGTCGATCGGGCCGACGAGGTCGTCGTTCGGCACGGCGATCTCGCCGCGAGCGGCGCCGAACGCGTAGATGCGCGTGTGGGCGGCACCGGTGGGCTGGATGAGGGTGCGGGTCATGCGGGGTACTCCGGTCAGGCGTCGGCGGCCACCAGCGCGGCGGCGGCCTCCAGGTCGGCGGGCGTCTTGACGGCGACGGCGGGGACTCCGCGCAGCGCGCGCTTCGCGAGTCCGACGAGCGTGCCCGCGGGGGACAGTTCCACGATGCCCGACACTCCGCTGTCGGCGAAGGACTGCATGCAGAGGTCCCAGCGCACCGGCGAGGCGACCTGCTCGACGAGAAGGTCGACGAAGGCACCGCCCGACGTCACTGCCGAACCGTCACGGTTCGTCCACAGCGTGACACCGGGGTCGGAGACGTCGTGATCGGTCGCGGCCGCGCGGAGGGTCTCGACGGCCGGGGCCATGTAGCGGGTGTGGAACGCACCGGCGACCTGCAGCGGGATCACGCGGGTGCCGGCGACGGGCTCCGCCGCGAGGGCCTGCAATGCGTCCAGGGCGCCGGCGACCACGAGCTGGCCGCCGCCGTTGTAGTTCGCGGGAGAGAGGCCGAGTTCTTCGAGGCGGGCGAGCACGGATGCCTCGTCCCCGCCGATCACGGCGCTCATGCCGGTCTCGGCCGCCGCGGCGGCCTCGGCCATCGCGCGACCGCGGATGCCGACGAGCGTGAGGGCGGACTGCTCGCTGAGGACGCCCGCCGCGGCGGCGGCGGCGAACTCGCCGACGGAGTGGCCGGCCACGCCGCCGATGCGCTCACGGTCGGGCAGCGCGTTCCACGAGAGCAGGCTCGCCGCGACGATGAGCGGCTGCGCCACCTGGGTGTCGCGGATCTGGTCGGCGTCCCATTCCGTGCCGGCGGCGACGAGGTCGACGCCCGACCACTCCGAGTACTGAGCGAGGCGATCCGCCGCACCGTCGGATTCGAGCCAGGGAGCCAGGAAGCCGGGGGACTGGGAGCCCTGTCCGGGAAAGACCGCGATTCTCACCGTTCCATCCTGCCAAGGATCAGAAAGGTCGTTCTGGCGACACCGTCACAAGAATCACGTGCTCCTTTGTGCGTGGCCCACACTGTCGAGTCCGTCGGGGATCAGGCGGGGTTGCGTCGTGGCGGCGGACGGCGGCGCGAGGCATCCGTCCCGATCGATCCGAGGATCAGGGCCGTCTGCAGGATCAGGGCCTCGCGGGGTCCGGTGGCGTCCCAGCCGATGACCTCGGAGACCCGCTTGAGGCGGTAGCGCACCGTGTTCGGGTGCACGAACAGCTCGCGCGCCGTGGCCTCGAGGGAGCGGCCGTTGTCGAGGTACGCCCAGAGCGTCGACACGAGGTCGGCGCTGTGCGACTGCAGCGGGCGGTAGATCCGCTCGACCAGTGTGAGCTTGGCCAGGGGGTCCCCCGCGAGGGCGCGCTCGGGAAGGAGATCGTCGGCCTCGACCGGGCGGGGCGCGTGGCGCCACGCGCGTGCGACAGCGAATCCGGCCAGTGCGGCGCGGGCGCTCTGACTCGCGTCCACGAGCGCGGGAACCGTGGGCCCGAGCACGAGATAGCCGCCACCGAAGCCCGGCTCGAGGCGACGAGCGATCTCGGCGAACGGGAGGTCGGCCACGGCTTCGTCGGCGACGGCCGACGGCTCCGCGCGTCCGACGACGAGGACGAGCCGGGATCCCTGCACGCCGATCAGCACGTCGACGCCGAGCTTGCGCGCGGTGCGGCGGAGCTGGTCGACGTCGAACTGCGGGGGAGTCGTGCCGACGAGCACCGCGACCTCGCCGTGGCCGTGCCAGCCCAGGGCGGCGATGCGGCTCGGGAGCTCCTCGTCCGCCTCGCCCGTGAGGATCGAGTCCACGACGAGCGCCTCGAGGCGTGCGTCCCACAGGCCGCGCGCCTCTGCGGCGCGGGCGTAGACGTCCGCGGCGGCGAACGCCACCTCGCGCGAGTACAGCAGGATGGCCTCGCGGAGGTGCTCGCCCTTGCCTGCGACGCGCTCCTCGGTCACCTCGACGGTGACCCGGATGAGCTGCAGGGTCTGCTGCAGGCTCACGCTGCGCAGCAGCTCACGCGGCGCTGCGGCGAAGATGTCGGACGCGATCCAGGGCGTGGAGGCCGGGTCGTCGTACCACTGGATGAACGATGTGATGCCGGCCTGTGCCACCAGCCCGACGGCGGAGCGTCGGGCCGGCGGCATCTCGGCATACCAGGGCAGCGTCTCCTCGAGGCGCTTGATGGTGACGGTCGCGAGGTCGCCCGAGATGCGTCGCAGCCAGGCGAGCGTCTCGACCTTGTCCATCACCCCGGTGGACTTGCCCATCCGCGGGTCAGCTCTCGCCGCCCGCGTTCCCGCTCGTCCCCGCGGTCACGTCGTGCAGGCGGTACTTCTGGATGGCCTGTGCGGCGAGGCTGCGGTCGACGGCACCCTCCTCGGCCAGCGCCTGGAGCGTCCGGACGACGACCGACGGGCCGTCGATCTTGAAGAAGCGACGGGCCGCCGCGCGCGTGTCGGAGAAGCCGAAGCCGTCCGCACCGAGCGTCGCGAAGCGGTTCGGCACCCACGGGCGGATCTGGTCCTGCACCGCGTGCATGAAGTCGCTCACCGCGACCACGGGGCCGGCGGCGTCCTTCAGCTTGTCGGTGAGGTAGGCCGTGTGCGGCTCCTCCTCCGGGTACAGGAAGTTGTGCTCGTCGGCGGCGAGGCCGTCGCGGCGCAGCTCGCTCCACGAGGTGACCGACCAGACATCGGCCTGCACGCCCCAGTCGTCACGCAGGAGCTGCTGAGCCTCGAGCGCCCACGGCACGCCGACGCCCGACGCGAGGATCTGGGCCTTGGGGCCCTCGCCCTCGGCGGCCGAGATGTGGTGGATGCCGCGTACGATGCCGTCGACGTCCACGCCCTCGGGCTCGGCCGGCTGCACGAGCGGCTCGTTGTACACCGTGAGGTAGTACATGACGTTGGGGTCGGGGTGGTTGCCGCCGTACATGCGCTCGATGCCCGAGCGGACGATGTGCGCGATCTCGTAGCCGTAGGCCGGGTCGTACGACACGGTCGCCGGGTTGGTCGCGGCGAGCAGCTGCGAGTGGCCGTCGGCGTGCTGGAGGCCCTCACCGGTCAGCGTCGTGCGTCCGGCGGTGGCGCCGATGATGAAGCCGCGCGCCATCTGGTCGCCTGCCGCCCACTGGGCGTCGCCGGTGCGCTGGAACCCGAACATCGAGTAGAAGACGTACACCGGGATCAGCGGCTCGCCATGCGTGGCGTACGAGGTGCCCGCCGCCGTGAACGCGGCGACGGCGCCGGCCTCATTGATGCCCACGTGGACGATCTGGCCCTGCGGGCTCTCCTTGTAGGCGAGGAGCAGCTCGCGGTCGACCGACGTGTAGTTCTGGCCGTGCGGGTTGTAGATCTTCGCCGAGGGGAAGAACGCGTCCATGCCGAAGGTGCGCGCCTCGTCGGGGATGATCGGCACGATGCGGTGGCCGAAGTCCTTCGCGCGGAGGAGGTCCTTGAGCAGACGGACGAACGCCATGGTCGTGGCGATCTCCTGCGTGCCCGAGCCCTTCTTCGGCAGCGCGTACGCGTCATCGCCCGGCAGCTGCAGGCCGACGTGGTGCGTGCGGCGCTCCGGAAGGAAGCCGCCCAGGGCGCGGCGGCGCTCCAGCATGTACTGGATCGTCTCGTCGTTCGAGCCCGGGTTGTAGTACGGCGGCAGGTAGGGGTTCTCCTCGAGCTGCGCGTCCGAGACCGGGATCCGCATGGAGTCGCGGAAGTACTTGAGGTCCTGGAGGGTCATCTTCTTCATCTGGTGGGTCGCGTTGCGGCCCTCGAAGTGATGCCCGAGACCGTAGCCCTTGATCGTCTTGGCGAGGATCACGGTGGGCTGGCCCTTGTGCTCGGTCGCGGCCTTGTACGCGCCGTAGACCTTGCGGTAGTCGAGACCGCCGCGGCGGAGCTTGCCCCAGATGTCGTCGTCCGACCAGTCCTTCACGAGCGCGGCGGTGCGCTCGTCGCGCCCGAAGAAGTGCTCGCGGATGAACGCGCCGTCCTCCGCGCGATAGGTCTGGAAGTCGCCGTCCGGCGTGGTGTTCATGAGGTGAACGAGAGCGCCGTCGGTGTCCTTCGCGAGCAGCTCGTCCCAGCCCGAGCCCCAGACCACCTTGATGACGTTCCAGCCGGCGCCGCGGAAGAAGCTCTCGAGCTCCTGGATGATCTTCCCGTTGCCGCGCACCGGGCCGTCGAGACGCTGCAGGTTGCAGTTGACGACGAACGTGAGGTTGTCGAGGCCCTCGTTCGCCGCGACCTGCAGCTGACCGCGGCTCTCGACCTCGTCCATCTCGCCGTCGCCGAGGAACGCCCATACGCGCGAGTCGGAGAGGTCCTTGATCCCGCGGTTGGTGAGGTACTTGTTCGACATCGCCTGGTAGATGGCGTTGATCGGGCCGAGTCCCATCGACACCGTCGGGAACTGCCAGTAGTCCGGCATGAGTCGCGGGTGCGGGTACGACGGCAGCGCGTTCGGCGCCTTCGACTTCTCCTGGCGGAATCCGTCGAGCTGCTGGGAGCTCAGGCGTCCCTCGAGGAAGGACCGGGCGTAGATGCCGGGGGAGGCGTGGCCCTGGATGAAGATCTGGTCGCCGCCGGTCGGGTCGTCCAGGCCGCGGAAGAAGTGGTTGAAGCCGACCTCGTACAGCGAGGCCGACGACGCGTAGGTCGAGATGTGGCCGCCGACGCCGATGCCGGGCCGCTGCGCGCGGTGGACGGTGATCGCGGCGTTCCAGCGGATCCACCGGCGGTACCGGCGCTCGAGCTCCTCGTCGCCCGGGAACTCGGGCTCGTTCTCGGGGGCGATCGTGTTGATGTAGTCCGTCGTGGGAACCTGCGGGACGTTCAGCTGCAGTTCGTGGGAGGTCTGCAGCAGGCTCAGCATGATCTCGCGGCCACGTCCGTGGCCCTTCGCCTGCACGAGCTGCTGCAGGGACTCCTGCCACTCGGAGGTCTCATCGGGATCGCTGTCGAGGGGTTCCTGCGAGTACGGATCCTGATCGTTGACAGTCACAGAAGACCTTTCGTCGTCTGGCAGATCGTGCCAGGTAATCGCTACCGGAGCGGCGCGGGCGTTGTCTGCCCTGCACAAACGCACCAACTGCCAGCCTAGCGAGTTCGGGACGCTCCGGACGCACCTCGTAGACTGGCGGCGAGGGCCTTTAGCTCAGCTGGTAGAGCGCCACGTTTACACCGTGGATGTCGTCGGTTCGATCCCGGCAGGGCCCACCGAGCCTCCTCAGCGTCGATCCGCCGGCGCGGCGCCGTCCCCGTCGCCGTCGCGCTCATGCGAGACGACATGCGGCAGCGCGAACTCCTGGTAGCCGGGCTGGCCGATCTTCGAGTGCCGGTGCGAGTAGGCGAAGTAGATCGCGAATCCGATGACCAGCCACACGAGGAATCGCAGCCAGGTCTCGACCGTGAGGTTGAGCATCAGGTAGACGCAGATCGCGGCCGACAGCGCCGGCAGCCACGGGTTGAGCGGCACGCGGAAGGTGCGGTGCAGGTCCGGGCGCTTGCGCCGCAGCACGATCACGCCGATCGAGACGAGCACGAACGCCGACAGCGTGCCGATGTTGACCATCTCTTCGAGCAGGCCGATCGGGGTGAATCCCGCGACGACGGCGACGACGACCGTGACGAGGATCGAGATGACCCAGGGCGTGCGGAATCGCGGATGCACCTTGGCGAGACCGATCGGCAGGAGCGCGTCGCGCGACATCGCGAAGATGATGCGGGTCGCGCCGATCAGCAGCGTGAGCACGACCGTCGTGAGGCCGGCGACGGCGCCCGCCGAGATCAGCGTCGCCATCCACGTCGCCCCGTGGAAGGCGAAGGCGTTGGCGAGCGCGGCCGCGGGGTCGAGGTCCTGGTAGGGCACCATGCCGGTGACCACGAGGGCGACGGCGCAGTACAGCAGCGTGCAGATCACCAGCGACGCGATGATGCCGATCGGCAGATCGCGCTGCGGGCGCCGCGTCTCCTCGGCGGTGGTCGCCACGACGTCGAATCCGATGTAGGCGAAGAACACGAGCGCGGCGCCGGCGAAGATGCCGCCGACGCCGAAGGCGGTCGGTTCGATGCCCGAGAAGAACTGCAGCAGCGGCTGGCTGAGCCCCGTCGCGGTCTCCCGCGGGGCGGGCGCGGGCACGAAGGGCGACCAGTTCGCGGGGTTCACGAACAGCAGGCCCGCGACGATCACGAACAGCACGATGAAGAGCTTCACGGCGACGAGCACCATGTTCACGCGCAGTGATTCCTTGATGCCGAAGGTCATGAGCCCGCCGAGCACGAGCACGAGGAGGATCGCCATGAGGTCGACGGTCCCGCCGTAGCCGATCTCGGCCGGGATCGGCATCCCGAGCTGGTCGAAGAGCGTGCCGAGGTAGGCGCTCCACCCCTGCGCAACCACGCTCGCCCCTAGGAACATCTCGAGGATGAGGTCCCATCCGATGATCCACGCGAACAGCTCGCCGAGCGAGGAGTACGAGAACGTGTACGCCGACCCCGACACCGGCACGGTCGACGCGAACTCCGCGTAGCAGAGCGCGGCGAGCGTGCAGGCGATCGCCGCGACCACGAAGCTGAGCACGATCGCCGGACCGGCGACCTCGTGCGCAGCGCGGCCGGTGAGGGTGAAGATGCCGGCGCCGATCACGACGCCGATGCCGAAGACCGTGAGGTCCAGGGCCGTGAGGGACTTCTTGAGTCGGAATTCCGGTTCGTCGGTGTCGGCGATCGACTGCTCGACGGACTTGGTGCGGAGAACGCCCATGGTTCGCGCCTTTCGTCATCGGAAGGGCCGGTCGTCGAATGCTAGCCTCCGCCGCTCGCGCCGTCGATGCCCCACGGTAGGTTGGTGACGTGAACGCCAGCCCCGCAGACCAGCGCCGCCTCGTCGAGGTCGCCCAGCTCGACGCCCGCATCCGCCAGGCCGACCACGCCCGCAAGAACCCGCCCCAGGCCGGTCGCGTGCAGGAGCTGCTGGGCCGGCGTCAGGAGCTGTCGCAGGAGCTCGGCACACGTCTCGGCGCGCGCGACGACCTGCGCACGGAGCTGTCGCGCATCGAATCCGATGTCGCGGTGGTCGACGCCCGGGCGGCGCGCGACGCGGGCCGGCTCGCAGCATCCACCAACTCCAAGGAGGCCCAGGGTCTCGAGAGCGAACTGGCGGCTCTCGCGCGCCGCAAGAGCGACCTCGAGGACGCGGAGCTCGCCGTGATGGAGCGCCTGGAGGTCGCCGACGCCGCCGTCGCCGAGCAGGAGGCGCTCATCGCGGCGACCAATGCCGAGGGCGCAGAGCTGAGCGCGGAGGGCAAGCGCGTCGTCGCCGAGGCGACGGCGGCCTTCGACGCGGCCACTCGTGACCGCGCGGCCATCGCGGGCGGCGTTTCCGCCGAGCTGCTCGGCCTGTACGACCGCCTCGCGGTGCGCAGCGCCGGCGCGGCGTTCCTGCGCCGGCGCACGTGCGAGGGCTGCCACATGGTGCTCGCCGGCACCGACCTGCAGGTGCTGCGCCAGGCCGGCGAGAACGACGTCGTGACGTGCCCCGAGTGCGGCTGCATCCTCGTGCGCGACGACGAATCAGGGCTGTGACACCAGCCGGCAGAGACCGCGGCGGGCGTGCCTGACGCCCCGGGCTGGATCGTCCTCGGGCGGGCCGGGCGCGGCGCCGCCGTCATCCGGCTCGACGCGAACGCCGACGAGGTCGGCCGCGACGAGATCGACGGTCCCGCGCTGACGTCGTGGATCTCGGAGGCGGAGACGCGGTGGGCGCCGCGCTGGGTGTGGCACGACACCCCGCAGTGGTACGCCGCGCTGCTCGCCGGCGGCGTGCGCGTCGCGCGCTGCCACGACCTGCGCCTGTGCCATGCGATCCTGCGCGACTCCGCGCTCGTCGACGAGTCGGCAGCGGTGAGGCGGGCACGGGAATGGGATGCTGCGCCCCACGTCGACGGCGACGAGCCCGCGCCCGCCCTGTTCGAGCTCGACGACGCCGCCCGCCGCTCCGGCCCGCCGGCAGATGCCGACTCGGCACTGTCCGAGTTCGCCCGGCAGCGCGCGGCGATCGCCGGGAGCGCGGATGCCGGCCGGTTGCGGCTGCTGACGGCCGCCGAATCCGCGGGGGCGCTCGTGGCGGCCGAGTTGCGGGCGGCCGGGCTCCCGTGGGACGCCGAGGTGCACGACCGCATCCTCGTCGAGACGCTCGGCGAGCGTCGCCCGGGCGGCGCGCAGCCCGTGAAGCTCGCGGCGGCGGCGGAGCGGGTGCGTGCGGCACTCGGCGATCCTGCGGCGAGCCTCGACTCGCAGCCGAAGCTGCTGCGGTCGCTCCACCGCGTCGGGGTGCTGGTCGAATCCACGAGCCGATGGGAGCTCGCCGAGCAGCGGCACCCGGTCATCGAACCGCTCCTCGAGTACAAGAAGCTCTCGCGGCTGCTGTCGGCGAACGGGTGGGCCTGGTTGTCGGAGTGGGTCGCCGACGGCCGCTTCCGCCCGGTCTACGTTCCCGGCGGCGTCGTCACCGGGCGCTGGGCGTCCTCGGGCGGCGGTGCGCTGCAGCTCCCTCGCCAACTGCGGGAGGCCGTCCGCGCCGACCCCGGCTGGCGGCTCGTCGTGGCCGATGTCGCACAGCTCGAGCCCCGCGTGCTCGCCGCGATGTCGGGCGACACCGCGCTGGCGGCGGCGGCCCGCGGGCGGGACCTCTACACGGGGATCGTGGAGAGCGGTGCGGTCGCCACCCGGCAGGAGGCGAAGATCGCGATGCTCGGCGCGATGTACGGCGCCACCACGGGGGAGTCCGGCCGGCTGGTGCCGCGCCTGCGGCGCGCGTACCCGCGCGCGATGGGTCTCGTCGACGACGCCGCCCGCACCGGCGAGGACGGCGGCGTCGTCTCCACGTGGCTCGGCCGCACGTCGCCCGCACCTTCTCCGGAATGGTCGGCAGCGCAGTCACGGGCGACCGAGGCCGAGGCATCCGGTGCCGAAGAGAGCCGGGCGAGGCGCTGGGCCCGTGATCGCGGCCGGTTCACCCGCAACTTCGTCGTGCAGGGCACCGCGGCCGAGTGGGCGCTCGCCTGGCTCGCCGACCTCCGCGGACGCCTCGCCGCGCTCCCCGCGGTGGCTGCCGATCGCGGCGCGCCGCGCTCCGGCGCGGCGTTCGCGCGGCGACCGCATCTCGCCTTCTTCCTGCACGACGAGGTCATCGTGCACACCCCCGAGGAGCACGCGGACGCCGCTGCCCAGGCCGTCACGGATGCGGCGGCCGGCGCCGGCCGTCTGCTGTTCGGCGGCTTCCCCCTCGACTTCCGGCTGGACGTCCGGATCGCCGAGACGGCGCTCAAGGAGTGACGCGGCGGCATCCGCATGGCCGTCGGCGATAGACTGGCGGATGCGAATGGGTCGGCTGGACGGTCGCGTCGCGGGCGGTTCGCCGCCGCGCGCCGAGGAACGTCCGGGCTCCGCAGGGCAGGGCGGTGGGTAACACCCACCCGGAGCGATCCGCGAGACAGTGCCACAGAGAGCAGACCGCCCGGCTTCGGCCGGGTAAGGGTGAAAGGGCGGTGTAAGAGACCACCGGGGTCGTGGTGACACGACCCGCAAGGTAAACCTCGCCCGGAGCAAGGCCAGACAGGGGATGACGACGCGGCCCGCCGAGTCCCCGGGTAGGCCGCTGGAGCGGCACGGCAACGTGTCGCCGAGAGAGATGACCGTCCACGGGGCTCACGCCCCCGGACAGAACCCGGCGTACAGGCCGGCCCATTCGCCTCGCCGGCGCGCGTTCGCACTGCGCGCCCGGCGCAGACGGTCAGCCGCGCGCGAGCGCCGCCGCGCCGATGATCCCCGCGTTGTTGCGGTGCACCGCAGGCACGATCGGCGTCTTGAGATCCAGCAGGTGCAGGAACTTGTCGGCGTGCTTCGACACGCCTCCGCCGACGACGAAGAGGTCGGGGCTGAACAGGAACTCGATGTGGCTGTAGTACCACTGCAGGCGCTTCGCCCACTGCTCCCACGAGAGATGGTGGCGCTCCATCGCCGAGTAGGCCGCGTATGCCTCGGCGTCCTTGCCGTGACGGGCGCGCTGCACGTGACCGAGCTCCGAGTTCGGCACCAGCACGCCGTCGTACAGCAGCGCCGAGCCGATCCCGGTGCCGAGGGTGGTGAGGATGGTCAGCCCAGGCTGCTCCTTCGCGGCGCCGTAGCGCATCTCCGCGACGCCCGCGACGTCGGCGTCGTTCGCGAAATGGATGTCCCGCCCCAGGCCGTCCTCGAAGAACCTCTCGGCTTCGAAGTCGATCCACTGGTCCGACACGTTCGCGGCCGACAGCGTACGACCGTGCTTGACGATCGCGGGGAACGCGACCCCGAGCGGGACCGACGGGTCGTCGGCGACGCCCAGGGTCGACAGCACCTCCGTCACCGCGGCCAGCACGTCCGGCGGGTGCGCGCCCGCGGGAGTCGCGACCTTGACACGGTCGCTGACGAGTTCCCCCCGGTCGAGATCGACGATCCCCGCCTTGATCCCGGTGCCGCCGATGTCCACGCCGACGGCGCGTGCCGCGTCAGATGCCATGTCGACAGCCTATCGACGCCGGCCCGGTCGCCCACGAGCCGCGCGTCACTAGGATCGTGCTGACGGCGACCCGCCGTGCGATCCGAGGAGCGTGCACCATGACGAGCGGCAGCGAGAAGTACTGGTACAACCTCAAGACCGGAGAGGTCGAGAAGGGCTTCGAATCGCCCGCACCCGACCGCGCCGGCCCCTTCGACACCCCCGAGGAGGCCGCCAAGGCCCCGGAGGTCATCAAGGAGCGCTCGCGCGCGTGGGCCGCCGAGGAGGCCCGCGAGGACTCGTGGGGCGCCGACACCGTGTCGGGCGAGGGTGGCGGCGACCAGTAGTCTGGCTTTCACCGCGGTCGTAGACACACCTCGGGCGATCCGGCACCGGAGAGGACGCGATGGACAAGCAGCGTGACTTCGTTCTGAGGACCATCGAAGAACGAGGCGTGAAGTTCGTACGGCTGTGGTTCACAGACGTGATCGGCACGCTGAAGTCCGTGGCCATCGCACCGGCCGAGGTCGAAGGCGCGTTCAGCGAGGGCCTCGGCTTCGACGGCTCCGCGATCGAGGGTCTCACGCGCTCGTACGAGTCGGACCTGCTCGCCCACCCCGACCCCACGACGTTCCAGATCCTGCCCTGGCGTGGCGAGATCGACCCGACCGCGCGCATGTTCTGCGACATCACGACGCCGGACGGGCAGCCCGCGGTCGCAGACCCGCGCCACGTCCTCAAGCGGACGCTCGCGAAGGCGGCCGATGCGGGGTTCACGTTCTACACGCACCCCGAGATCGAGTTCTACCTCCTGAAGTCGTCGTCCTTCGGCACCGAAGGCCCCGAGCCGGTCGACTCGGCCGGCTACTTCGACAACGTCCCCGGCGGCACCGCCCACGACTTCCGTCGCCGCTCGGTGCGCATGCTGGAGGACCTCGGCATCTCGGTGGAGTTCAGCCACCACGAGGGCGGCCCCGGCCAGAACGAGATCGATCTGCGGTATGCGGACGCGCTCACCACGGCCGACAACATCATGACGTTCCGCACCGTCATCAAAGAGG
Organism: Microbacterium sp. NPDC056569; assembly: GCF_042793475.1. NCBI lineage: Bacteria > Bacillati > Actinomycetota > Actinomycetes > Micrococcales > Microbacteriaceae > Microbacterium > Microbacterium sp. NPDC056569. The sequence continues at coordinate 261,120 of NZ_JBHTUV010000005.1, forward strand.
TGGCGATCGAGCAGGGCGTCTACGCGACCTTCATGCCCAAGCCGATGACAGGCAAGCCCGGCAGCGGCATGCACACGCACATGTCGCTCTTCGAGGGCGACGTCAACGCGTTCTACGAGGAGGGCGCGCAGTATCAGCTCTCGAAGGTCGGCCGTCAGTTCATCGCGGGCCTGCTGCGGCACGCGAACGAGATCTCGGCGGTGACGAACCAGTTCGTCAACTCGTACAAGCGGCTCTGGGGCGGCGACGAGGCGCCCAGCTTCATCTGCTGGGGCCACAACAACCGCTCGGCGCTCGTGCGCGTGCCGCTGTACAAGCCCAGCAAAGGACAGTCGTCGCGCGTCGAGTACCGCGCGCTCGACTCCGCCGCGAACCCCTACCTGTCGTACGCGCTCATGCTCGCGGCCGGTCTCAAGGGCATCGAGAACGAGTACGAGCTGCCGCCCGAGGCGGAAGACAACGTGTGGTCGCTGACGGATGCTGAGCGCCGGGCGCTCGGCTACGCCCCTCTGCCCGCGAGCCTCGACCACGCGCTGGAGTACATGGAGGAGTCCGAGCTGGTGGCCGAGACCCTCGGCGAGCAGGTGTTCAACTACGTGCTCCTCAACAAGCGCCGCGAGTGGCAGGAGTACCGCTCGCAGGTGACTCCGTTCGAGCTCAAGAGCAACCTCGAGATGCTCTGAGACCGGCTGACGCATGTCTGCGAGCGACCGGCCGGGCTCTCTGACGCCGCTCGCCCGCCTGGGCTTCAGCCGCCTGGCCGACGCCGAGGACCTGCTCGACGAGCTCGCCGCACTCATCGACGCACCGCGCGACGCGCTGCTCGAAGGGGCCGTCGACGCCGCGGATCCCGACGAAGCCCTGCACGCGCTGGCGCGCCTCGCGCGCCGCGACGCGGCTCCCGTGCGCCGCGCCCGCGAACAGCCCGCGGCGTGGCGCGCCCTCTGGGCGCTGACCGGCGCATCGACCGGCTTCGGCGAGTTCTTCTTCCGGCACCCCGCAGAGGTCGACCAGCTCGCCGACGCGGGGGAGCGGCTGCCCACGCCCGACGAGCTGCGCGCGGAGCTGCTCGAGTCGATCGGGGCCGTGGACGGTTTCGCGGCCGAGGGCGGCGAGAGCGCGTGGGTCGCGCTGCGCGTGCGCTACCGTCGCATGCTCGCCCGCATCGCCGCGTACGACCTCCTGAGCCCCGCGCCGGTAGACGAGGTCGCCGCGGTGTCGGCTCGGCTCGCGGATGCTGCGGGCGCGGCGCTCGAGGCATCCCTCGCCGTCGCGCGCACCCGCGTGTCGGGCGGGGCCGTCGGCGCGGGGCTGTTCCCGCACGACCAGGTCGCCCGCACGAAGCTCTCGATCATCGGCATGGGCAAGACCGGCGCGCGCGAGCTGAACTACGTCAGCGACGTGGACGTCATCTTCGTCGCGGGCGGCGACGAGGACGCCGCCGAGGAGTTCGGTGAGAGCCGCATCGTCGACATCGCGACGCGGCTGGCGGTCCAGACGATGCGCGGGATCTCCGGCGTCGAGATCGAGCCGCCGCTGTGGGAGGTCGACGCGAACCTCCGCCCCGAGGGCAAGCAGGGCGCCCTCGTGCGCACCCTCGACTCGCACCTCGCGTACTACGACCGGTGGGCGAAGAGCTGGGAGTTCCAGGCGCTGCTCAAGGCGCGGCCGATCGCGGGCGACGAGGCGCTCGCGCAGGCGTACATCGAGGCGGTCCAGCCCAAGGTCTGGACCAGCGCCGCCCGCGAGAACTTCGTCGACAGCGTGCAGCGCATGCGCGAGCGCGTCACCGAGCACATCCCACCCGCCGACGTGCCGTATCAGCTCAAGCTCGGCCCGGGCGGCATCCGCGACATCGAGTTCACCGTCCAGCTCCTGCAGCTCGTGCACGGCCTCTCGGATGACCGCATCCGGCAGCGCGGCACGCTCGAGGCTCTGGACGCGCTGGTCGCCGAGGGCTACATCGGCCGTGCCGAGGCATCCGCGTTCTCCCGCGATTACCGCGTGCTGCGCCTTCTCGAGCACCGCGTGCAGCTGCGCCAGCTGCGGCGTACGCACCTGATGCCGTCGCGTCCGGAGGAACTCCGTGTCCTCGCGCGCGCGACCGGGCTCGCCGACACCGGCGCGGGGATCTGGGACCTGTGGGAGTCGGTCAAGCGCGAGGTGCGCGACATCCACGTCCGCTTGTTCTACCGGCCGCTGCTGTCGGCGGTCGCGGCGCTGCCGGCCGACGAGCGCGTGCTGTCGACCGAGCAGGCGCACGACCGTCTCGCGGCGATCGGATTCGCCGACCCCGCCGGCGCGCTGCGCCACATCGCCGCCCTCACCACTGGACTGAGCCGCAAGGCGACCATCCAGCGACACCTCATGCCCGTCATGATCCGCTGGTTCGCGGACGGCGTGGACCCCGACTACGGCCTGCTGGCCTTCCGCCGGCTCAGCGAGCGGCTCGGCGACACTCACTGGTTCCTGCGCATGCTGCGTGACTCCTCGGGTGCTGCGGAGAGTCTCTCCCGCGTGCTCTCGGGCTCGCGGTACGTGGGGGAGCTGATCGAGTGGATCCCCGAGTCGGCGGCATGGCTCGACGACCCCGAGCTGCTGCGCCCTCGATCGGGTGTCGCGCTGCAGCAGGAGGCCCGCGCCATCCAGACCCGCCATGAGACCGTCACCGACGCGATGCGTGCCGTGCGGGCGCTCCGGCGGCGCGAGCAGCTGCGCATCGCGATGGGCGCGATCCTCGGCAGCGTGACGATCGAAGAGGTCGCGGATGCGCTGACCACGATCACCGAGGTGACGATCCAGTCCACTCTGCGCGCGGTGCGTCGTGAAGTGGTCCCCCCTGAAGACGCCGCGCTCGATTTCTCGGTCATCGCCATGGGGCGATTCGGCGGGGCGGAGCTCGGCTTCGGCTCGGACGCCGACGTCATGTACGTGTACCGCCCGAACGGCGTCGATCCGCAGCGCGCCCACGAGCTCGCCCTCAAGCTCGTGGCCGCCCTCCGCACGCATTCGGAGGACCATCGGGTGCCGCTCGAGCTCGACGCCGATCTGCGCCCGGAGGGCCGCAACGGCCCGCTCGCCCGATCGCTCGACGCGTACGAGGAGTACTACCGGCGCTGGGCGCTGTCGTGGGAGGCGCAGGCGCTGCTGCGCGCGCGGGGCGTGGCGGGCAGCACGAAGCTGATCGGCGACTTCATGAAGCTCGCCGACCGCGTGCGGTATCCCTCGACCGTCGACCTCGCCGCCACTCGCGAGATCAAGCGCATCAAGGCCCGCGTCGAGAGCGAGCGGCTGCCGCAGGGCGTCGACCCGTCACGGCACCTCAAGCTCGGACCGGGTTCGCTCAGCGACGTCGAGTGGCTCGTGCAGCTGCTGCAGCTGCAGCATGCGCACGCGGTGCCCGACATGCGCACCACCTCGACGCTGGGCGCGCTGCGCGCGGCCGAGAGCGCCGGTCTCATCCCCGCCAGCGCCGCCGACCGACTCGCTGAAGCGTGGCGGCTGGCGAGCCGCCTGCGCTCGGCCAACACCCTCCTGTCGGGCCAGACGAGCGACGTGCTGCCCGTCGACCGCAAGAAGCTCGACGGCATCGGGCGACTCCTCGAGTACCCGCCGCGCTCGGCCACGCAGGTCGAGGAGGATTATCTCGGCACCACGCGCCGTTCCCGCCGCGTCTTCGAGAAGCTCTTCTACGGCTGACACGGCCACCCAGGCCGCGCCTCCGACCGCGTGAGCCCCGGCCGCGAGCCGGGGCCGCTCACGCGGGCGGGCAGTGCGGGATGCCGTCGATGCGGTCGCCCTCCATCGGGCTGCCCGTGACAGCGGCCACCACGCGCACCGCGCGATCCCAATATCGGGCGTAGTGATAGGGATCGGCGTTCACCTGCGTGCGGTGGGCGACGAGGGTCGGCTCCACCTCGGCGCGGTCGGGAACCCGTTCGGCCATCGCGCGATAGAACACTGTGGCCGCGGTGTACGGGTCGAGGCGGGCTTCGCGCGTGCCCCAGGAGTCCTGCTGCTGGAAGAGGCCGATCGACGTGGTGCGCGAGCCGTCGGGGTTCGTGACGCCGCTCGTCTCCCAGTCGCCGTAGTCGATGTTCCGCAGGGACGATTCGCCCATCGCGGTCATCACGGCGATGGTCTGGTCCCGCGCGTCGAATCCGAGGTCCCTGCCGGCCACGAGGATCGTGCAGGCGTTCGTGAGCTGCTCGACACGGTAACCGGCGACCGCCGACTCGACCATCGGCGGCGGGACAGGCGCACGATCTGCTGGACCGAGGGCGATATCGTCCGCCCACGACATCCGGAAACTCCCGGCGAGAAGCGCCGCGCCCACGAGGAGGGCGGCGCAGAGCATCACCGGGACGGCGATCGCCGCCGCGACCCCCACGTGCCGGGCGCGCCGGCGGGCGTGTCGCTGCTGGCGCCTGCGTCCGCGCGTCGAGGACTTCGCCCGGTGCGCGCGACGTCGTCGTGTCGTCGCGGTGGTACGGGCGGGCATGGTCTTCACTTCTCTCGGTGGGCGCGTGGGCGCGCTCGTTCAGCCTAGGCCGCTCGCCAGGTGCCGCGCCCCTCTCCCAGCGAACACAGAAGCGGGCCCCGGTCTTGAACTGGTCCCCGATAGTTGGACTGGCCAAGTAGGAGCCTAAGCCGCGAGGGCCTGGGTCCGGTGTTGCACCGGGCTCAGGCCCTCGAGCGTTGTATGGCCGCGGTCGTTGTTGAACCAGGTGATGTACTCGTCGATCGCCGTGGTGAGGGCGTCGATGGTGAGGAATGTGGTGTTGCAGTAGAGCTCGTCCTTGAGGTGGCCGAAGAAGCTCTCGATGACGGCGTTGTCGAGGCAGTTCGCTTTGCGGGACATCGACTGGATCGCGCCCGCGCCGGCGAGCAGCTGCCGCCAGGACGCGTGCTGGTACTGGAAGCCCTGGTCGGAGTGGACGATCGGCGCGTCGCCGGAACGCAGTGTCGTCAGGGCTTGCCGCAGCGACGTGTTCGTCAGCTGCAGGTTCGGTGAGATGCCAGTGGCGTAGCCGATGATCTGCCGGTCGAACAGGTCCATCACCGGCGACAGGTAGACCTTCCGGTCGCCGACGGTGAACTCAGTCACATCGGTGACCCATTTCTGATTCGGTGCGGTCGCGGTGAAGTCGCGTTCGAGGAGGTTCGGGGCGATCGTGCCGACCTCGCCCTTGAAGGAGTTGTATCGCCGTCTGCGGCGGATCTCGCAGCGCAGTCCGAGTTCGCGCATCAGCTTCGTTGCTGCTCCATCAAGGCCCGCAGTTTTCCCAGGTATGCGACCTCCGCCCGAAGGCGCTCGTTCTCACGCCGCAGCCGATCCAGCTCGGTCTCCTCGCCCGTCCGCGCGGTCACGGGCTTGGGTGGCCTGCCCGGTGGCTTTGCGCGCAGACCGGCCTCACCCTCGGCCCGGTACAGGCGTAACCACGTCTCGATCAGCTTCGGTGACGAGAGCGCCAGCTCTGTAGCTACCATCGTCTTCGGCTCGCCCGCAAGAACCCGCTGCACGACATCGAGTTCGAACTCGAACGAGTACCGCGGTCTCGTCGCCATCTCCGTCAACGCCCTCTCGCCGTGAACCTTCCAGCGTCGATACAGAGCCCTGACGGCCCACCGCGACACACTCAACCGCGACGCCACCGCGCTGTCCCCGAGACCCTGCTCGAACCACGCTACTGCCGCTTCGCGCTGCACCTCACTGAGCGAACTGTTAGTACGCATACGACTGACCCCCGGGAGTCGGAACTGAATTCTCAGTCCAACTCCCGGGGGTCAGTTCATCGCTCCGGGGCCCGCTTCGCGGTGCTGGAACGTCAGACGCCGAAGTACAGCTCGTACTCGAACGGGTGCGGACGCGCGTTCAGCGGCTGGATCTCGTTCTCGATCTTGTACTCGATCCACGTCTCGATCAGCTCGGGCGTGAACACGCCGCCCTTGAGCAGGAACTCGTGGTCGGCGCGCAGCGCCTCGAGCGAGTCGAGCAGCGAGTTCGGCACCTGCGGGATGTTCTTCGCCTCCTCGGGGGGAAGCTCGTACAGGTCCTTGTCGACCGGCTCGTGCGGCTCGATGCGGTTCTGGATGCCGTCGAGGCCGGCCATGAGCTGCGCGGCGAAGGCGAGGTACGGGTTGCCCGAGGCGTCGGGTGCGCGGAACTCGATGCGCTTGGCCTTCGGGTTGGAGCCCGTGATCGGGATGCGGATGGCAGCCGAACGGTTGCCGGCCGAGTACACCAGGTTGACCGGAGCCTCGTAGCCCTTGACGAGACGCTTGTACGAGTTGAGCGTCGGGTTGGTGAACGCCAGCAGCGCGGGAGCGTGCGCGAGGATGCCGCCGATGTACCAGCGAGCGGTGTCGGAGAGCTGCGCGTAGCCCTTCTCGTCGTAGAAGAGGGGCTTGCCGTCGAGCCACAGCGACTGGTGCGTGTGCATGCCCGAGCCGTTGTCGCCGAAGAGCGGCTTGGGCATGAAGGTCGCGACCTTGCCCCACTCGTTCGCCACGTTCTTGACGATGTACTTGAACTTCAGGATGTCGTCTGCCGCGTGCACCATGGTGTCGAAGCGGTAGTTGATCTCCTGCTGGCCGCCGGTGCCCACCTCGTGGTGCGCACGCTCGAGGTGCAGGCCCGACTCGATGAGGCGGAGGCTGATGTCGTCGCGCAGGTCGGCCGTCTTGTCGACCGGCGAGACCGGGAAGTAGCCGCCCTTGTACGGGGTCTTGTTGGCGAGGTTGCCGCCCTCTTCGGCGCGGCCGCTGTTCCAGGCGCCCTCTTCGGAGTCGACCGAGTAGAAGCTCGAGTTCTGCTTCACCTCGTAGCGGACGTCATCGAAGATGTAGAACTCGGCCTCGGGGGCGAAGAACGCGGTGTCGGCGATGCCCGTCGAGGCGAGGTACTTCTCGGCCTTCTTGGCGACCTGACGCGGGTCCTTCGAGTAGATCTCGCCGTTGCGCGGGTTGTAGATGTCGAACACCATGACGAGGGTCTTGGCCTCGCGGAACGGGTCGAGGTACGCCGTCGACACGTCGGGGATCAACTGCATGTCCGATTCGTGGATGTTCGCGAAGCCCCGGATGGAGGAGCCGTCGAACAGCTGGCCGACCGTGAAGAACTCTTCGTCGACGGTGGAGGCCGGGATGTTGAAGTGCTGCTGCACGCCAGGAAGATCCGTGAAACGGATGTCGAGGAACTTGACGTCCTCGTCCTTGATGAACTTCAGCACCTCGGATGAATCTTTGAACATGAAGACTCCAGAGGTAGGGCATTCGGATCCGCCCGTACGGGCCGGGCACTTTGGCAAGCTACCCGCAGGGCATTGCCCTCCAGTATCACTTGTGTTTCGGGGATGTTACGGCGACCTGGGTACGCTGGGGAAGTGACGCAGAGCACCCAGGACTACCCCGGCGAACGCCTCGGACTGCCCCGTGAGGGCACCGGATCCATCGGCCGTCTGGGCCGCCGCGTCGGCGCTCTGTTCCTCGATTACGGTGCCGCGTACCTCATCTCGGGGTTCTTCGGATGGGACCCGCTCGCCATCCTCGCGATCTTCGCGGCCATCCAGATCGTGTTCCTGCCCACGCTCCAGGGGAGCCCCGGCCATCGCATCTTCGGGCTGCGCCTCGTGCGTCTGGACGGTGCGTGGGTGGGACTGTGGCGTCCGGTGATCCGCACCGCCCTGCTGGTCCTCGCGATCCCGGCCGTGATCTGGGACGCCGACCAGCGGGGCCTCCACGACAAGGCGGCCGGCACGGTGCTCATCCGCTCCTGAGACGGAAGGACCCGGCCCGGCGACTTCGCCGGACCGGGTTTCGCTTCGTGCGCGCGGGCTCAGCGCGGGCGCGGCGCGCGGACCTTCGTGGGATCGATGCCCTTCGGGATGGGCAGCGATGTGAGCGACTGCGAGACCGAGTCGACGCGCTTGATGACGGCGGCCATGGTGGCGCGGTCGACCTTCGTGGGCAGCGCCTTGATGGTCGAGGCGAGCTTCGCGATGGGGACCTCGCCCTCGCCGTGGCCGACGTACAGCACGGTCACCGGGACGCCCGAGGCGACGCGCTGCACCTTCGCGCGCTCGTCGTTGACGAGGCGGGTGAGACGGCCGCGGGCGCCCTCGCCGACGATCACGACACCGCCGCGACCGATTGCGCGGTAGACGGCCTCCTGCGTCTTGGGGTTGATCCCCACCGGCATCTCGCTGGACTGCCACTTGCGGCCGAGCGAGGTCGACATGACGTGGCCGGTCGCTCCCGGCATCCCGTCGATCTTCTTGTACATGGCGCGGGTCGACAGACGGGTCATCGTCATCATCGACGCCAAGAGGCCGAGCATGAGGCCGGTGACGCCCCAGAGGATGACGCTCCACACGGCGACCGGTGGGATCAGGAATCCGATGCCCACGCCCACGGCGATGCCGAGGAGCAGCATGCCGACCAGCAGGAACGGCAGCCAGCGGAACTCCTTCTGGGTGAAGGTGTAGAGGGTGCGGATCTGGGAGAAGAATCCCGGGCCCTTCTCGGGGGCGGAACTGCGCGCGGCCATAGCCTCCAGCCTACCTTTTCGCCGGCTCCCCCTCGGCTCCTCCCCAGGCGCAGGCGACAGGGAATCATCCACAGTCCCGCGCTGTTGGGCGTGCACGCGAGGAACCCGCCGACACACTGGCGGCATGACGACCGACCGCGGCTCGCTCGGCAGCCCCTACCGCGCCATCCGCGCCGTCCGGGCGCGAGAGGACGCGCCATGGCCGGGAGTCCTGGTGCGCACCGCCGCGGGCGACGCGTGCGTGCTGGTCGACACCGACGTCCTCGGCCCGGATTGGCGCGGATGGGATGCTGCGCCCGACGGTCACCTGCTCGCGCCCGTCGACATCGTGCGACGCGTCGATGGCCACGATGCGGTCCTGCCCGTGTGCGGCGAGCGACTCGAGGACTTCGTCCGCCGCCGGGCGGCGCGGATGCCGCTCAGCCCCGGCGAGGCGGTCACGCTCGCGGTGAGCGTGCTGCGCGGCTGCGCTCAGCTGGCGAGCGATCCGGACGCCTCGGGGGAGTGGTGGCTCGACGACGCCGGCAGACCGGTGCTGGCGACGGATGCTTCGGCCCGGCGCGCGTTCGAGGGCGCCGCGGCCGTCCTCGAGGAGGTGAGCGTCGCCCCTCGCGCGCAGCGCACGTGGCAGACCGCACTGCGGGCGGTGACGGCCGAGCGCGTCTCGATCCACGAGCTCGAGGCCGCCGAGCAGGCGCTGTTCGCCATCGCCGAGGCCGAGCCGCTCAGCACGGTCAGCCTCAGCCCTCGGAGCGCTGCCGAGGGCGTGCCTCGTGCGCACGACGAGGCTCGGGGAGCAGCCGACGTGGTGCACGAACCCGCGCCCCGGGCGCTGTGGCAGACGCTCATCGCCGGAGTGGACGACGATCTCGCCGACACCGTCTCGCGGGCGACGACGGCGGTGTGGCGACGGCTTCGGCGCACGCGGAACACGCCTCAGGCGGGCCCGCGTCGAGCGCCGTGGCTCGTCGGCGGGGCCGTCGCCGTCGCGGTCCTCGCCGGAGGGGCGCTCTGGCCGACAGCGAGCGGTATCGCCACCGACGACGGGACGACCGCTTCGCCGGCGCCCGAGGCCGAGCCCGGGGCATCCGCTCCTCCCGGTGCCGAGATCGCCCCACCGGCGGACGCAACCGATGCTGGCGCGAGCGCCGCGCCCGCCGGCGGAGCTGTCGACCTCGCCGTCGCCGCAGGCGACCTGCTGGACGCACGGCTCGCGTGCGCCGGTGACGGCGGCTGCCTCTCCGCCGTGTCCGTCGACGCCGCGCCCCTGCCGCCGGGCGCGATCGATCTTCCGGCGTCCGAACGGACCGTCACGCTGCTCGACGACTTCGGCGACATCGCGGTGCTGAGAGTCGACGCGACCGATGCCGCGATGTCGTCGCAGATCGTGGTGATCCTGCGCCGAGACCGGAAATGGCTGCTGCGCGACGTCACCGACGTCGCGCCGCAGCCGTAGCACCGGAACCCCCGCCGGCTCAGATGCC